>JAEUMW010000060.1 GCA_016791345.1 Betaproteobacteria bacterium
CGAGAAATCATGGCGCCGCATCCGCGGCGTCGAACGTATCGCCCAACTGCTGGCAGGCACTGTCTTCAGGGACGGCGTCCCGGCACCCGTCGATGAACCAGGACAGCAGCAGCTCGCCGCCTGATCAACCCATGCCGAAGGGATTCCATACACCAGATTTGACTTTAACCCGGAAAAGTCTGTGATCGATTTCGAACGCTTGATCGGCCAGTTCCTAATAAGCGCAGGATGCCCCAAGGGCCCAGGCAACTGGGTGTGCGACCGGATTGGGGACTGGCATCTGGCCAGGCAAGCAGCGTTACCGGTGATACGGTTGGTGGACGGTCAGAACCGGCCCTTCGGTTGGCTGCTTGGCTATCCGGTCAGCGATGCCGGCATCCTTCTGAACGACGGCGAGGAGTTCAGGATACCGGAACTGTCGTTGTCCTCGGACTCCGCGCTGGAAGCGTTCATTTATTCGTTCGGAGGGCGATTCGCGTCCGTGCTGCTGGGTGCCTGCCCGCGCATTTTTTTGGACCCATTCGCATCTCTTTCGGCGGTCTACAGCGCGCACCAGCGCATTGTCGCGTCTACCGAAAGTCTTATTCCCTATGATTCGGTGACTCGCGACCGAGTCGAGTTGGCGCTGGAAATCGGGATCCCGCACACAGAGGGTATGTATCCCCTCGACATGACCTTCCGACACGGAATCGAGAGGATTCTCCCAAACCACTATCTGGACTTGCGCGAGTGGCGGACAGTTCGACACTGGCCGAAGCAGCCGTCGCAGCCGCTCCCAGCTGAGGACGCGGTCGACGAGATCGCTTCGTTGGTCAAGCGGAACATCGGCGCTGTAGTTGCGGCCGTACCCACGTACTTGAAACTCACAGCAGGCTGGGATTCCAGGATGCTGCTCGCGTGCGCGCGAGAATGGGCGCCAAGACTGGAGCTCTTTACTGCCGAGATCGGGGACGCGGGCGCGGCCACCGATTGCGACACAGCGCGCCGAATCGCGAAGCGCTTCGGCCTCAAGCACCATGTCCTCCGTCGGGAAAATGCCCGTGAGGAGGACCTCGAGGAGTGGATGTTCCGTATCAGTTATTCGACCAGCGAGCGGCGAGGCTGGCAGGCAGTAACGATGTACAAGCGTCTTCCAGGGGGCCATGCCGTGCTTGCGGGCAATGCGGGAGAGGTGGCACGAGCCTACTACTGGACCGATTCCGATACCGAGAGTGGCCCCATCACGCCTGCGCGACTGCTTGCATACTGTGGCTGCCCGGTGGACGAGGCCACCACCCAGCGCGCACGTGACTGGCTGGACGGGGTTCCGACGGACAACGCGCTGGAGATCCTCGATCTCTTCATGATCGAGCAGGACATGGGCTGTTGGGCCTCGGTGATCCAGTACGCTGAGTGTGACCCTGGCTTTGCGATCTTTCCTCTCGCTCACCGGCGGATCGTCGAGCGGATGCTCGCGTTGCCGGCACCGTATCGGCGCGCGGGGCGTCTCCCGCGCGACATCATCGTGCGCGAGTGGCCGTCGCTGCTCGACTGGCCCGTCAATCGACCCGTTGGTATGACGCGGTACGTGTTCAGGGCAAAGAAGGCGATCAGGAAGGCGAAGCTCCTGCTCGATGAGCATGCAGCCGCGCTCAGCAAACGCCGCGGGCTGGTTTCGCGGTGAGCGCGGTTAAATTGCTGCGGATCGTGAGCTAATGCGCGGCCGGGCAGTTTCCAACGCCCGTTGGATCGCGGTCTCCCGCGTGGTGTCGGTGGCCGTCCAGCTGCTCAGCATGATGTGGCTCGCACGGCTCTTGACGCCAGCGGACTACGGTGTGGCGGCGCTGGCGCTGGTGGTAACCAATCTGGCGAACCTCGTGCGCGACATGGGCACCGGGCTTGCCCTTATCCAGAAGCAGGACCTCAAGGACGAGACGATCCAGACTGCCTTCTGGTTCACCACCGGACTGGGCGCAGCGCTGGGGTTGTCAGTTGCGGTGCTGGCACCCGTAATGGGCAGTGCGTTTGATGCGCCGGCGGTCAGCGGTGTGCTGTGGATGCTGGCGCTCACGTTCCCGGTCCTCGGCTCGACGACGGTGCATCAAGCGTTGTTGGAACGCGAGTCGCGGTTTCCCCTGCTTGCCCGCGTCGAGGCTGTCTCTGCAGTATGCGGGCTGGCCGTCGCGGTGAGTACCGCACACCTCGGTGCCGGGGCATACAGCATCGCGGTCGGCTCGCTGACACAGGCAGCTGTTTCATCGATGCAGCTATGGCTGGCGTCGCCCCTTCGGCCTCGCTGGTTGTGGAACGGCCAGGAACTTCGCGACATCCGTCGTTTCAGCGATCACCTCGTCGGTTTCAACATCATCAACTACTTTTCGCGCAACGCGGACAGCATGGTCATCGGCCGCGCGCTCGGTGCTGACAGTCTCGGTCTGTATTCGCTGGCTTACAAGATCATGCTCTTTCCCCTGCGCAACCTGACTTTCGTCGCCGCGCGGGCGCTTTATCCCGTGATGAGTCGGCAGCAGGCGGCACCCACGGAAATGGCGGATCTCTATCTGAGAACCCTATCGGTAATAGCCTTCGTGACGGCGCCCATGATGGGGGGCTTGTTTGTGTTGCGAGACCTCTTCATCGCCGCGTTCCTCGGTCCCAAGTGGGCGGCGATCGGCGAGGTTCTCGTCTGGCTTGCACCCGTCGGTTTCATCCAATCGCTAACCAGCACGACAGGGACGGTTCTGATGGCGCGTGGCCGTACCGACGTGCTGCTCTATCTCGGCATCGCTGGTACGGTCCTCGTGGTTGCCGCGTTCCTGATCGGGGTGCAGTGGGGTGTTGCGGGGGTTGCGGCCGGCTATTTCGTGGAGAACGCGATCGAATTCCTCCCGGTTTTCTACATCGTGTTTCGAGAACTCGGCCAGGATCTCTCGCGGTTTCTCCGCGTGGTCGCGTTGCCGATGGTATTGACGGCGTTCATGTTGGTGGCGGTGTGGAGCTGTCGGGAACTCTTCATCGTGCAGTCGGAACTTCCTCCATTGGTGCAACTGATTCTGCTTTCGTGCGTTGGCGCCCTGATCTACGGCGCCCTCGGATTCACATTCGCTCGCCAGTCCTTCGGCGACTTCTTCCGGTTTTTCCGCCGTCCCCGCGCAGCGCACGGTACGGCCTGAGCGGCAACCGTGGTCGCCTTTACAGGCGGCCATCCGCCACTTAAGCTTCGCCGCCATGAATGCACTCACCCTGCAGGTTCTGCGCGCCCTGTCGCATGCGGAATACCGGTCGGGCGAAACACTGGCGCGCGCCTTCGGCGTCAGCCGGGGGACGATCCACAACGCGCTGAGCGGGCTCGAAGGGCTCGGGGTGCTCGTCTCGCGCTCGCGCGGACTCGGTTATCGTCTCAACGATGCGACGTGCTGGCTCGACGTTGACCGCATACGAGAGGCCGCGGGCGACGCGGCCGCAATGCTCACCGTCAGCGTCGAGGGAAGCTGCGAGTCGACGAACACCGTGCTGCTCGACTGCGCGCGTGTCGGTGCCGCCAGTGGGGCGGTCGTCGCGGCGGAATTGCAAACCGACGGGCGCGGCCGGCGCGGCCGCAGCTGGGAATCTGCGCTGGGCGCCGCACTCACGTTCTCGGTGTTGTGGCGATTCGAGCGTGGAGTCGCAGCCCTCTCAGGAATGAGTCTCGCCGTCGGTGTTGCTATCGTACGCGCGCTGCGCGGACTTGGCAGGCGGGCAGTGATGCTCAAGTGGCCGAACGACATCGTTCTGGCCGAAGGGAAGCTCGGCGGGATCCTCATCGAAGTGGAGGGTGACGCACTGGGGCCGAGTGCCGCGGTCATCGGCGTTGGCCTCAACGTGCGTCTGTCGACCGCGCTGAAAAGTCGTATCGACCAGCCCGCGGTCGACCTCGTCGATGCGGACATCGTCACGCTCGATCGCAATGTAATCCTGGGCGCTGTGCTCCGCGAGCTGTGCGACACCCTGGTGGCGTTCGAGCGTGATGGCTTCGCCCAATTCCGCCGGGAATGGCAGCGCTACCACGCGTACCAGGATCGGTCCGTTGCACTCCTGCAGTCCGACGGCGTCACTCAAACGGGAATTGCCCGCGGGGTGAACAACGACGGCGCCCTTCTCCTCGAAAGCGGCGATACGGTCCGGCTCTGCCTCGCGGGTGATGTGAGCCTGCGTGCGTGACATGACCGTGCTCGCGATCGACATCGGCAACAGCCGGATCAAGTGGGGGTGCCACGATCGGGGACGGTGGGTCGACCTTGGCTTCGCTGACCACGACGCCGCGCCGGCTCTGGCTTCTGCCTGGGCCCGCTTGCCACGCCCAGCTCACGCCATCGGATCGAACGTGGCGGCTGCGAGTGTCGCACGCAACCTGGGCGGACTACTCGAAGCTCACGGCATCCCCGTTCGCTGGATCAGCAGCAAACCGACACAGTGCGGCGTACGCAACCGATACCTCGAGCCGTCGCAACTCGGCACGGACCGTTGGGCGGCATTGATCGCGGCGCGGGCAATGCATCGGGGTGCATGCGTCGTGGTGGCGGCAGGGACCGCGGTCACTGTCGATGCGCTCAGCGCCGATGGAGATTTCCTCGGCGGGCTCATCCTGCCCGGTCTGTCGCTCATGTCCGCCGCCCTGGCACGCGACACGGCCCGGCTGCCGCGCGATCCCGGGATCTACACGGGATTTCCGACCGCCACCGCGGACGCGATCGCAACCGGCGTGGTCGACGCCGTCGCCGGCGCGGTCGAGCGCTTCGCCTGCCGACTGCGCGAGCGGGCAGGTATGCCCGTGACCCTGATCGGAACCGGAGGCGCCATCGGGTCCGTCGCGCCGCATCTCGCGCACGACGTGCGCGTGGTGGAGAATCTGGTGCTGGAGGGGCTACTCATCATCGCCGCCGAAGCATGAGACTCGTTCCGATCGTTTTGCTGCTGGCCAATCTTCTCGTCGGCGCATCATTCCTGATGGGGAATGACGGGCCTGCGCGCTCGGGTGACGCGTCGCCGCGTGAGATCCATCCTGAGAGCATCCGCATCGTCGGCATCGATCGCGAACCGCGTCCTGCGCCCGAGCAGAAGACGGCGGCTCCCGCACAGGATGCCCCACTCGCGTGCGCGACCTGGGGCAGCTTTCCCGAGAGCCAGGTGGCGGCCGCGGAAGCGCGGCTCGCACCGCTTCAGTTAGGTGCGCGGCTATCGCACAGCTCCACTGCGACCACGATCAACTATCTCGTCATCATCCCGCCGATTGCCTCGCGCACCGATCTCAACCTGCGGGTCGAGGACTTGAAACGGCTGGGTGTCACCGATCAGTTCGTCATCAACGACGGCGAATTGCGCAACGGCATCTCGCTCGGCTATTTCAAGACCGAGGAGGCAGCGAATCGCCAGCTCGCCAATCTCAAGGCGAAGGGCGTGGCGGACGCGATCGTGAAGCCGAAGCCGTCCGGCAACCTCCTCGTCACACTGCACGTCAAGGACGTAACCGCGGCTGAACGCAACACGCTGGAAGGAATTGCGGGCGGGGTGTCGGGCGCGGATCTCCGCTTCCAGCCCTGCGCCGCGACGGGTCTCGTCGGCTGAGTCAGGGAAACAGCTTTCCCGGATTCAGCACGTTCGCCGGATCGAATACCTGCTTCACCTTGCGCATGAGCGCGATGGTCGGGGCGTCGAGTTCCTTGCCGATGAACGCGCGCTTCTCGCTGCCTACGCCGTGTTCGCCCGAGAGGGTTCCACCGAGCGCGACCACGAGATCGAAGACTTCCTCCAGACAGGCTTCCGCGCGCCGAAGCTCATCCCCACGCCCCGGGTCGACGAGCAGATTGACGTGGATGTTGCCGTTGCCGCCGTGGCCGAAGTTGACGTTCGCGACGCGGTGTTTGGCGGACAGTCTCGCGAGACCATCGAGAAAGGCCGGCAGCCGCGATACCGGCACCGCCACGTCCTCGTTGATTTTCTTCGGCGCGATATCGCGCAGCAGCGGTGACAGCGCCTTGCGCGCCGGCCACAGCTGAGCGCTGTCACGGCTCGTCTCCGTGCCGACGAGACCCGCATTGCGGCATGCATCGAGTACCGCGACCGTCGAATCGCCGACTTCCTGCGCCGATCCGTCCACTTCGATCAGGAGGGTCGCATGTGCGCCGTCCGGGATCAGTCCCGGATGATGCGCACGCAAGAGCGCGAGCGATCCGGCGTCGAGGAATTCGAGCGCACTCGGCGTGCGCGGCTGCCCCATGACCGCGACGATCGCCGCGGCGCAGCTCGGGACGTCGCGGTAATGCGCAGTCAGACCGCCGACGGCGGCGGGCTTCGGCGTGAGCTTGAGGGTGGCCTCCACGATTACGGCAAGCGTTCCCTCGGAGCCGATGATGAGCCGGGTGAGGTCGTAGCCGACCACGCCCTTGGTGGTGTAGCAACCGGTCCGGACCAGGTCGCCTGCGCCGGTCACGGCCTTCAACCCCAGAACATGATCGCGCGTGGTGCCGTACTTCACGGCGTGCGGCCCGCCCGCGCAGGTGGCGAGATTGCCGCCGACGCTGCAATAGGATGCACTCGACGGATCGGGCGGCCAGAAGTAGCCGTGCACCGCCGCGGCGTCCTGAACCTCCTGGTTGAGCACGCCGGGCTCCACGACCAGCACGCGATTTGCCGGATCGACTGCAACGATGCGCCGCATGCGCTCGAGCGAAAGCACGAGGCCGCCCTGCTCCGGCAGACTGCCGCCGGCCGTACCGGTGCCACGCCCGCGCGCCACCAGCGGCACCCCGAACTCGTTGCACGCGCGCACGATCGCCTGCACTTCGTCGGCAGATTCGGGAAAGGCAACGGCGTCGGGCGGAAAGATCTTCCGCGTGTTGTCGTAGGCGTAGGCGTAGCAGTCGACCGGGTCGGTCAGGAAGCGATTGCGGTCGAGCAGCGACGTCAGGCGCGCCGCGAGCGCGGTGTCGAGCATGCTACCGATACTACGCGTGCCCGCGGATACGCGCCAACACGGCAGTGGTGGAGCGCTCGTGCAGGAACGGGATGGCGTGCACCGCACCGCCCCACCCGCGTACCTGCTGCGCGCCGACGATACGCTCCAGCGGCCAGTCTCCCCCTTTCACGAGCACCTCGGGCCGGCAGCGCAGGATCATCTCGAGGGGAGTGTCCTCGTCAAACCAGGTGACGAGGGTCACTGCTTCGAGCGCCGCGAGCACGGCCATGCGATCCTCCAGCCGGTTGATGGGACGGTCGTCGCCCTTGTCCTGGCGTTTGACCGAGGCGTCGGTATTGACGGCCACGAGAAGACCCATCCCGAGCGCGCGCGCCTGCGCGAGATAGGTGACGTGACCACGGTGGAGAATATCGAAGCAGCCGTTGGTGAACACCAGTGGCCGCGGCAGGGTCGCGAGTGCCGCAGGCAGTGCCGACGGGTCGCAGATCTTCCCTTCGAATCCGGGGACGCCGTAGACGTTCAACAGCGCAACGCCGGCTGGTCGCGGCGTCTGCTCGGTTGCATCAAGCGGCAGCAGCGAGGGTCTTGCGGAATCGGTTCAGCTCGTGCACCGAGGCGAAGGTCTGTCCGAAGAGGCTCGACAGGTTGCGGAGGATGCCACCGACCACGCGCGATTCCCACTCCTTGTCGAAGCCGATCTGTTCGGTAAGCCAGCGATCGAGCCAGTCGGGATCGGGCAGGCGGCTTTGCACCGTGTCCTTCGGGAAGTGGCGCTTGCTCACGTGCAGATTGGTCGGATGCAGCGGCTTGCCGCTGCGCGCGCTGGAGGCCATCAACACGCCTACTTTGGCGAATGCACGGCGCGCGGAATCGCCACAACGCTCGATCGCCTGCTTCATGTACTTGAGGTAGGCGCCGCCGTGCCGCGCCTCGTCCTTCGAGATCAGGTCGTAGATGTGTTTGATCACCGGCTCGGTGTGCCACTCGGCGGCACAGCGGTACCATTGCGTGAGGCGCACCTCGCCGCAGAAGTGCAGCATGAGCGTCTCCAGCGGTGGCGCCGGATCGAAATCGAAGCGTACCGCGTGTAACTCGTCTTCCGTCGGTGCGAGATCCGGCCGAAAGCGGCGCAAGTACTCCATCAGCACCAGCGCGTGCTTCTGCTCCTCGTAGAACCACACAGACATGAACGCGGAGAAGTCGCTGTCCTCGCGATTGTCGCGAAGGAACATCTCGGTAGCAGGCAACGCGGACCACTCGGTGATCGCATTCATCTTGATCGTACAGGCGTGCTCGTCAGAGAGCTTGTTTGCCTCGAAGCGATCCCAGGGGACGTCCTCCGCCATGTTCCAGCGGGATTTCTCCAGGGAGCGGAAGAGTTCTGGATAGAGCATGACGCACACCTTTCGCTGGGGCCGAGGGGAGGGGTTGCGAGGTGGGATCGCTCTCGCGAGCAGGAGCACCACCGACCGCCCGCGCATTCACCGGAGTTTCCAGACCGCCACGGACGCAACATGGAAGTATAACATTGCCTAGCGGCGCATCGCTCCGGAGCCGGCCCCGAAGGGCTCACGAGATGGGGTGCGCCTGTCGCCAGAGCTGCAACTGGTCGTATACCTCCTCAAGCGAACGCATGACCGTGACACCAGGGGGCGGTCTGCGCACCCGTTCCATGCTACGGCCTCCGGCCCAGATCGCGACGCTGTCTGGCAGGCGAGTGCGCAGCTCGTTCATCCCCGTGACGGCGGCCGGGGTCGGGAATGACCCACTGAACGAAAGCGCGACAATGTCGGCATGATGGGCTGAGGCCGCCTGCGCGATCTCGGCCAGTGGCATCTCATTGCCGAGGCTGATGCAAGCGATACCCTCCATCGAGAGCAGCGCTTCCACCATCAGCAGTCCGAGACGATGTTCTTCGTTCGGGAACGAGGTCAGCAGCACCCGGGGCGCCTCCGCGGGTTGACGGAGATTGACCACCGCGGAGCGCAGCACGGCCTGAACCTGCTCGCTGTACAAGTGCTCTTCGAAGACGGCGAGCTCGCCGCGCATCCAGGCCTCGCCGATGACGCGGTTCAAGGGAGCAACGGTCTCCAGGACGAAACGCTGCAGGCCCTGCTTCATCAACATCTGCGTGAGCTGTTGCTGAAGCTCTGGCACTTGGTGGGCCTTCACGAGGCGCAGGCTCGAGTCCAACGCAGCACTGCAGGGCTCTGCGAGCGGCGCGTCCGAGGCCAGTGTGCGGAGTTCATCCACCGTGTGGGTCATGATGCGACCCGGGCGGTGTCCACAGTCCATCAGTCGCTTGATCAGGCGCAGCTTTTCCACCTGACTGCGGGGATAGACCCGTTCGCCGTTCGCATCCCGCAGCGGCGCCGGAAAGCCGTACCGGCGCTCCCACATCCGCAGCGCGTCTTTCGACAGACCCGTATCGCGCTCCACCGCAGCGATCGTGATAGCTGGTCCGTCATCACGGTCGACCGGAACAATGGATTCCATAGAGTGTCTAGGTCAAAACGTTGACAATACGTCTCTGGACGACTAATGTACCAAAAAAATGGTCATATTGACTAGGACAAACTGTATGGAAGCAAACGAACTGCGGCGCGCCTGCCTCGCCCTGCTGATATTGAGTTTCTTGTTCGCAGCAGTCTCGGCGCATGCAGCGGAGCGTTGCGCCACGTCTTCGAGTCACTTCGAACGGCTCGCGGGTCGAGTGAAGAGCGGTGACGCCGCGCTTCCTCGAGCGGACGACGCGGCTGGCACGACGCGGGTCGCGGGAGATCAGGCGATCGATGAATATCTCGCCCTACACTGCGAAGCGCTTTCGAAACTTCCGCTCGGTCCGGCGGTTCGCCCCTACGACGGTTGCGCGAATAGCGGCGCCTTGCGATGAAAACCTTGGCGTCAATGGGCGCCACCGCTCTACTCGTCTGCATGGCGGAGGCGGTCGTGGCTGCCGGCGATAGCGATTGTCCGCGTTTGCTTCGACACACCCTCGCCACGCTGCAAGGCGGTAATCAGGATCTCTGCGACTACCGCGGCAAAGTTCTGCTTGTGGTGAATACGGCGAGCTTCTGCGGATTCACCGGTCAGTACGAAGGCCTGGAAGCGCTGCAGCGCAAGTTCAAGGACCGTGGGTTTGTCGTGCTCGGGTTTCCCTCGAATGATTTCGGGCGACAGGAACCTGGGAGCAGCAAGGAGATCGCTGCGTTTTGCAGGCGCACCTACGACGTCGATTTTCCGATGTTCGAAAAGTTATCGGTGAGCGGCCCTGCAGGCAACGCGTTCTTTCGCGAACTGACAGCAAGCAGCGGCGAGAGCCCACAGTGGAATTTCCACAAGTATCTCATCGACGGGTCCGGCGAGCGGGTCTCGAGGCGCACGATGACGCGTATTCACCATGTGGCAATCCCCGTCGACGATGTCGCTTGGTACTGCGGGGAATTCGATTGCAGGATCGCCTATCAGGATCCGACGTGGGCAATGCTTGAGCTAGAGAACTTGTCGCTGGCACTCGTGGCGAGCATCCGCCGCACATCGCGCTGGCGCATCCTCGAGCCGACCGCTTCGGCGCCCTCGTGACACATCGCGACGGCACACGCTCCGTCTATATTCGCGACGTCTCGGGCAATGCCGTGGAACTCCTCGATCCCGGCGCCACTTCGCCGCCTCGCGCCTGACCTGATCGCCCGCAATCCCCGGACACCACTGCCAGGAGAACTGAATGAACGCGCCCGAACGGATTCTTCCCGACGTCCAGGCCGAGATGGATCACCGCAGCCTCGCCATCGACCGCGTCGGCGTGAAGTCGCTGCTGCATCCGATCACCGTGGCGGCCGCCGATGGCGCGCCGGTGTCGACCGTGGCGCACTGGACATGTATGTGAGTCTTCCGCCAGAACAGAAAGGAACGCACATG
>JAEUMW010000061.1 GCA_016791345.1 Betaproteobacteria bacterium
GCCGAGCTTTTCGCAAAGCCGATCGGAACGAAGCCCGCGATCGTGATCAGGGTCCCGGCGAGCATGGGCGCCGCGAGATTCTTGTAGGCGAAGACGGCGGCGTCTTCCTTGCTGTCGCCGGCGGCAAGCCGCCGGATCGCCGCATCCACGGTGGTCATCGCATCGTCGACCAGCAGGGTGAGCGCGATGATCAGCGCACCGAGCGAGATGCGCTGCAGATCGATGCCGGTCGCGTCCATCACCGCAAAGACGATGGCGAGCGTGAGCGGGATGGCGAGTGCCACGACCGTGCCGGGCCTGACGCCGAGGCTCACGAAGCTGCAGACGAGGATGATGAGGATCGCCTGCCAGAGCGATTCCATGAACTCGCCGATAGCGGTGTCGACGGTCACCGCCTGATCGGAAACGAGCGTGGGCTCGATGCCCACCGGCAGGGTGCGGCGGATCTCGGCCATTTCCTTCTTGAGATTCTCGCCGAGCGCGAGGATGTCGCCGCCGTCGCGCATCGCGATCGCGAGCCCGATGGCGGACTTGCCGTTCACGCGGAACATCGGATCGGGCGGATCGACGAGACCGCGCCGCACGGTGGCGACGTCTCCCAGGCGAACGTTGCGGTCGCCGACACGGAAGTTGAACGAGCGAATGTCCTCCTCGTTGTCGAAGGCGCCGGACACGCGCAGCATGACCCGCTCTTGCCGCGTGTCGAGCACGCCCGCCGGGCGCACGATGTTCTGCTGCTGCAGCGCCCCGATCAGGCTCGGGAAGTCGAGACCGAGGCCGGCCAGGCGTTCGGTCGAGAACTCGATGAAGATCTGTTCGTCCTGCGCGCCGAGGATCTCGATCTTCGACACGTCCGGCACCCGCAACAGGCGCGAGCGCACGTCCTCGACGTGGTCGCGCAGTTCACGCTGGCTGAAGCCGTCGGCGGTAAAGCCGTAGATGATGCCGAAGGTATCGCCGAAGTCGTCGTTGAAGCCGGGGCCGATGACGCCCATCGGCAGCGTGAGGCGGATGTCGTTGATGTTGTTGCGTACCTGCTGCCAGACACCCGGCACCTCCTCGGGCGGAGTCGAGCCCTTGAGGTTGACGAACATGGTGGTGAAACCGGGTCGGGTGAAGCTGCGGATGAAGTCGAGGTGACGCGTCTCCTGCAATCTGCGTTCGATGCGTTCGGTGACCTGGTCGAGCGTCTCCTCCATGGTCGCGCCGGGCCACGCCGCGAAGACGATCATGGTGCGGAAGGTGAACACCGGATCCTCGGCGCGCCCGAGCCGCAGGAACGAGAACGCGCCGGCGACCACGGCGACCAGCATCAGGAAGATCACGAGCGATCGCCGGCGGATCGCCCACTCCGACAGATTCGGGCCGATCACTTCGTGGCCTCGAGCGGACTTACCTTCTGGCCTGGGCGCAGTGCATGGACGCCGGCGGTGACGACGATTTCGCCGGGACTGAGTCCGCCGCCGACGATGACCTGGTCGGGAGAGAAGCTCGCGACCTCGATCGCCCGCAGCGACACGGTGTTCTCCTTCGGATCGACCACCCACACCGACGGCTGCCGGTCGGCCCGCGTCAGCGCGGAGGCGGGAATGCTGATGCCCGCGGCACCGCCGACGTACATGCGTCCGGTCACGGTGCTGCCGAGACGCATCTCCGGCGGCGGGCTCTTGAGCGCGACGCGCACCTGGAAGGTGCCGGTGATGGCATCGGCCCGCGGTGACACCTCGCGCACACGCCCCTTCGCCTTCACCTGCGGATTCATCGTGAGCACCACGGTGATCTCGGGCTGGCTCGGTGCGATGTCCTTCACCTGCGGCGGCACGTCGAAGACGGCGTCGATGCCGCCCTGCTGCGCCAGTTGCACGATCATCCGGCCGGCCTGCACGACTTCGCCCGGCTCGGCGCCGACCGCGGTCACGACACCCGCGGCGTTTGCCATGAGCCGCGTGTAGCCCAGGCGATTCTGCGCGATGTTGACGTTGGCACGCGCCGCATCCACCTGCGACTCGGCGGCCTTGCGCGTTGCCACGACCTGGTCGAAAGCGGCCTTCGAGATGAAACCCTGCTCCAGCAATCGCTGCTGGCGCTGGGAGTTGTTCTGCGCTTCCACCATCTGCGCATTCGCCGCCGCGAGGTTGGCGCGCGCTGCCTGCAGACCGCTTTCCTCGTTCTCCGGGTTGAGCGTGGCGATCAGTTGCCCGACACGTACGGTGTCGCCGACGCCGACCGCGCGATCGATCATGCGGCCGTCGATGCGGAAGCTCAGATTGACTTCGGTGGCCGCCTGCACCGTGCCGGTGAGGGTGACCGTGTCGCCGCCGGGACGCTGCTCGCCGACGACGACGCGCACCGGCCGTATCTCTGGCGCTTCAGGTTCCTCGGGCGATCCGCAGCCGACCAGGGCGAGCAGTGGTGCAGCGAGGAGGAGGGTCAGAAGAGACGGCAGTGCAGGAGATGGGAATGGGGGACGCAGGGACACGATGGAGCGTTTTCCTCTTTGTGTTTGACCGGTGCCCGAGGTGGCCGATGCTGCGGGTGCGCAAGGATACCATGCCCCTACGGTGTGCACGCCGTCTGCCACGGACACCGCAGAATCGTGCGGGAAAGTAACGTGGTCGAACGTCAAACCCGCCGGCATAGCCGCGTGCACGTGTGCCCCGTGCGCTGACGATTGCACGCCCGCCGGCAGGCTGGCGTCGATGCTCTCTGCAAGCCGGACTGGCGGGGGCGCGGCTTGACTCACCCAGGGCGAACGGATAGCTTGAAGATGCAGAGGGGAGGTCGACAGCGATCGACAACCCCCGTTCACTCACCCAACCCGAATCACAAGGGCCAATATGGACAAGCGCACGTTTCTCGCGGCCGGCGCATCGATCGCCGGGCTGTCACTGCTCGCGGCAGGCTGCACCACTACTGGCGGTGCCGCCGCGGATCCGGAGTCCAGGCGGCGGACGATCAACGCCGATGTCGACAACGCGCTCTCGCGCCTCTACCGCGAGGTCGGCGGGTCGCAGGAGCTGGTAGGACGGGCGACGGGGGTGCTGGTGTTCCCGTCCGTTGTCTCCGGTGGTTTCATCGTCGCCGGTTCGCACGGTCAGGGCGCGCTGCGCAAGAGCGGCAAGACGGCCGGTTTCTACACCATCAGCGCGGCGTCCGTCGGCCTCACGGCGGGCGGCCAGTCGCGCGCACTCTTCATCCTGTTCATGACGCAGGACGCGCTCAGGCGGTTCGAGCAGAGCAACGGCTGGACGGCGGGTGTGGATGCCTCGGTCACCATGCTCAACGTCGGTGCCAATGCCCGCCTCGACACGCAGGTCGCGCAGCAGCCGGTGGTCGGTTTCGCTCTCAGCAATGCCGGTCTCATGGCCGATCTCAGCGTGAACGGCACCCGCATCAACCGTCTCGATCTCTGATCACTCGCTTCGCGCCTGCCGCGCGCGACATCCGCGCCCGGCGCACCGTCGCTCGCTCCCTCGGCTTTCTGCAACCACTGCCGGACCGTGAAGGTCCGGCCCTGCGGCGGTGTCGTGGCCGTCGCGCACCGCTGCGACAATGACCCGCAGGCGTTGGGCGCTGCGGGCCCTTGCCGGCGTCCTCCTCGTACTCTTCGTACTGGCTGCGATGGTGGCGGTGGCCGTCCTCCGGGGCGTGACGATCGACGTCTCGCGCTGGCGCGATGCCGCTGCGATGCGTCTTGCCACGGTACTCGAACGCCCCGCGTCCCTGCACGGCCC
>JAEUMW010000062.1 GCA_016791345.1 Betaproteobacteria bacterium
CGCGTGATGCGGGCCAGCATGTCCGTGCCCGGGGCGTTTTCGCCGGTGCTGATCGATGGTCAGCTCTACGTCGACGGCGGTCTCGTGCGCAACCTCCCGGTCGATGTGGCACGCGCCACCTGCGCCGACGTGGTGATCGCGGTCAACCTGGGCACGCCGCTTGGCAAGCGCGATCAGTTGAACTCGGTTTTCGCCGTTGCCCTGCAGTCGGTGAATCTCATGACCGAACTCAACGTTTCGCAATCGCTGAGCTCGCTCAAGGAGAGCGACGTGCTGATCTCGCCCGATCTCACCGGTATCAGTTCGTCCGACTTCAACAAGTACGCGGAGGCCATCGATCATGGCGCGGGCGCCGCGCGGGACGAGATGCAACGGCTGCTCGCGCTGCAGTTATCGGAGCCGGAATACGCGAAGTGGGTGGCAGTGCGCGATGCGCGGCGCACGCTGCCGGTGCCGATCGCGGAGATCCGAGTGGCTACCGACAACAGTCGCGTCAACCCGGATGTCATCAAGAGTGAGCTCAGCACCGAGCCCGGGGACGCGTTCACGAGCAAGTCGCTCGACAGCGACCTGCGGCGCCTCTTCGGGCGCGGCGACTTCGACCAGGTCGACTACAGCTTGGTGGATGAGGACGGCAAGCGGGCGGTGGTGATCAACGCCACCGAGAAGTCGTGGGGACCCAATTACGTGAAGTTCGGTCTCGGCCTCTACACCGACTTCCAGGACGGGCAGCGCTTCAATCTGCTCGGGAGCTACCGGCGGACGTGGCTCAACCAGCTGGGGGCGGAGTGGCGCACCGATGTCCAGGTGGGATTCACCAACCGCTTCACGAGCGAGTTCTATCAGCCGCTCGGATTCAAGTACATCGGCTTCGTCGCACCGCGCATCGATGTGCAGTCGCAGCCGGTGCAGTTCTTCTTCAACAACCAGCTCCTGGGCAATTACGGCGTCAAGTACGCGCGCGCGCATCTGGACGTCGGCTATCAGGACCGCATGTTCGACGTGCGGCTCGGCCCGTTCGCGGGGTGGCTGGAGGCAAGCCCGGACTTCGGCGTGATCAACCTCGAGAGGTTCAATCTCTTCCAGGCCGGGTTCACGGGACGTGCAGTCGTCGATCAGCTCGATGACATCGACTTTCCGAAGAACGGCTATCTCGGCGTCGCCCGGATCTTCTCGACGCAATCGGCAATGGGCTCCGATGATCAGTACACCAAGGCGGATGCTTCGGTGCTGGTCGCCAAGAGCCTCGGTCGCCACACCCTGAGTCTCGGCGCTTCCGCCGGCGCGACGGTGAGCGGCGACCTGCCGGTGTACGACCCGTTCACCCTGGGCGGCTTCCAGCGGCTGTCCGGGCTGCAGATCGGTCAGCTCACCGGCACGCAGTACATGCTCGGCCGGCTGGTGTACTACTACAAGTACGACAGCCTCCCGCCGCAGCTCGGCAGCGGCCTCTATCTCGGGGCCTCGGCGGAGGTGGGGCGCATGAACGGGCCGAACGATCCGCTGCTCACGAACCAGTACCTGGGTGGCTTCAGCGTCTTCTGGGGAGCGGACACGATCCTCGGGCCGGTCTATCTCGCCTACGGGCGGTCCACGAGCGGTTATGACTCGTTCTACTTCCTGCTCGGTCGGCCGTAGCGACGCGAGGGTTCTGGCACAATCGCGACCTTTGCCATGGGCACGACCCATCTCGCCGCCCGGGGAGACGCCACTTGAAGCGCGCCGGATTTCTCTTGTGTTCGATTGCGGTCATGCTGCTCGCGGGCTGCAGCTGGCTGCCGTGGGGATCGAAGGACGAGGCTCCGCCCGCTGCGGCTGGCGCGCCCGTCGCGACCACCGCGAAGAAGGCCGACCGGCGTCCGCCGAATACGATCCGCGCCGGCATGGCGGCGAACTATCCGCCGCTGTCCTTCCGCGAGGACGGCCGGTTCGTCGGCATCGAGGTCGACCTTGCGCGCGAGCTCGTGCGCGAGAGCGGCCTCAAGATCACGATCAGGCAGATGCCGTGGTCGGCGCTGATACCGGCGCTTCAGGCTGGCAAGATCGACGTCATCATGTCGGGGATGGCGGTGACCGATGCGCGCGCTGCGCAGTTTGCGTTCGTCGAGCCGTATCTGCGCACCGGGCAGATGGCGCTGGTGCGCGAGCAGGACGCCGCCCGGCTCGGGCCGCCGGCGCGTCTGCGCGATCCGGGGCGGCGCATCGCCGTCGTGCGCGGCAGCAGCGGCGAGGAGTACGTTCGGCGCAGTCTCCGTCAGGCCGAGATCGTCGTCTTCGCGGACAGCGATGCGGCGGCTGCGGCACTGGCGAAGGGCCGCGTCGACTACTTCATTCACGACGCGCCGTCGATCTGGCATTTCGGCATGGTGAACACGCCGGGCGCGGCCGGTCTGGTCGGGCTCTATACGCCGCTCACCGAAGAATACCTCGCCTGGGCGGTGCGCAAGGACGACCCACAGCTCAAGGCGAAGCTCGATGCCGCGGTGCTCGCGATGAAGCAGCGCGGTGTCGTCGATGCGATCGTCCGGCGCTGGATCGACACGCAGGTGGACGTGACACCGGTGCGTCCCAACTGACTGCGACCATGACGCGCTTCTCGCTCGCATTGATCCTGATGGGGCTCGTGTTCGGCCCCGGCTACTACGCGCTGACCTTGTTCTTCAGCGGAGCCAAGGTGCTGGAGCAGCGTCTGGGGGAGAAGGGCTCGCGCTTCAGCCTGCAAAGCGGCGATGTGCTCCATTTCTCCAACGCCAACGCGTTCCAGCCGGTCGAGGTCGATCTCGATCCGGGAATGAACACGGTGGGTCTCGCGCTCGTCTTCGATGTGGTCGGCGACGTGCGGGTGGAACCCGTGCGCGGCAACACGTATCGCGCGCTGCTGCTGGCGAACGGGACACCGCTGTTGCAGAAGGAGGTGACCCTGAGTCGCGGGACGAACGAGGGGCCGGATCAGCATCGCTGGGAGCAGGTGGCGAGCGTCGACGTCCCGGCCGCGGGCAAGTATGTCTTCGTGCTGCAGGAGATGAAGAGCGATCTCCCGGTTTCCGGCATCACGCTCGAGGTGCGGCGCAATGTCGCGCGTCCGCGCATGGAATTCGTGTGGGCTGGCGTGCTGCTGCTCGTCGGGGGCGTGCTTGCGATGCTGTTCGGAGGACGCAGCGGCACCGGGCGCTGACCGGTCTGCGCGCGACGCCAGATGTCACCCCATCCACGCCGCGTGGGACGGCGTGCGGGCCGAGTCCCGACATCTGACCTCCTGGCGCGCCTCTGCGCTACACTCCCGCGCATGCGCACAGGCTGGATGAGCGGACGGATTGCGGCAGGCGCGGCGGCGGGCGGTGCCGCGCTCGCGACGCTCTGCATCCTCACGCTGCCCTTGCTCGCGGCGGAACGCGGGGAGTTTCTGCCGGAGGCGAGCGTGACGAGCCCGAACGGCAGTCTCGTCTACAACTGGATCGTCTCCAAGAGCCGCGACTATCGCGTCTACATCCCGGCGGGATACGTGAAGGGCAGGCCGGCACCGCTGGTCGTGATGCTGCACGGCTGCAAGCAGGATCCGGAGAGCTTCGCGGCGGGCACACGCATGAACCGGCTTGCCGACGAGCAGGGATTTCTCGTTCTCTATCCGCGGCAGAGCGCGCTCGCCAATGGCTACTCGTGCTGGAACTGGTTCGACCCGCGCACGCAGGCGCGCGGCGGCGAGGCGGCGATCGTGATGGCGATGATCGACGAGGTCGCGGCGCGACACAGTGTCGATGCAAACCGCATCTACGTGGCGGGCATCTCGGCGGGAGGCGCGTTCGCCGCGATTCTGGCGAGCTGCTATACGGACGTGTTTGCCGCGGCGGCGGTGCATTCCGGCTTTCCCTACGGCGTCGCGGACAATCCCATCGCGGGGCTCCGCGTGATGGAGAGCGCGTATCCGTACGACGCGGAGAAGTCGGGACAGGCGGCGTTCGCCTGCCGCGGGAGCGGGCGGCGGACGATGCCCATGCTGGTGATCCACGGCACCGAAGACGACAAGGTGCTGCCGAAAGCGGCCGGCGACGTGATCAGGCAGTTCGCACAGGTCGACGATCTGTGCGACGACGGCCAGGACAACGACAGCATCGCGGCGACGCGGCTCACGCAGAAGACGGTGGCGGCGGAGCCGGGGCAGCACGCGTACGTGGTGTCGACACTTTCCCGCGACGGCAAGCCACTCTTGCAGGAGGTGCTGGTGACGGGACTGGGGCACGCCTGGAGCGGCGGTGACGACGGCCGCGCCAGCCCGCAGGATCGCGTCAAGTTCCCGTACAACGATCCGCAGGGGCCGGATGCGAGCCGCATGATGTGGGACTTCTTCGCGCAGCACACGCTCGGCGACAATCCTGCCTGCGCGGTGCCCCGGTGACGATGAGCGAGCGGGACAGGATGCTCGCGGGCGAGCTGTACGACCCGCGCGATCCGGATCTCTGCGCAGAGCGGGGGCGCGCGCGGCTCCTCTGTCGGCAGTTCAATGGCACCCGCGACGACGAGACCGAGGCGCGCTCGCGCCTGATCCGGGCGCTGATCCCGGCCGCGGGCCGCGGCGTGTGGATCGAGCCGCCGTTTCATTGCGACTACGGTCTCAACATCACGCTCGGCGACAATGTCTTCTTCAACTTCAACTGCGTGGTGCTCGACGTGGCGCGAGTGCGCATCGGCTCCGGCGTGCTCTGCGGTCCCGCCGTGCAGATCTACGCCGCGACCCATCCGCTGCGCGCGGCCGAGCGCCGGACCGGTCTCGAAGCAGGCAAGCCGGTGGAGATCGGCGACGAGACCTGGATCGGTGGCGGGGCGATCATCTGCCCCGGCGTGCGGATTGGCGCGCGCTCGGTGATCGGCGCCGGCAGCGTCGTCACGCGGAACATTCCGGACGACGTCTTTGCGGCGGGCAATCCGTGCCGGATCGTCCGCGCGATCGAACACTGAAACGATGTGCGGGCGCTACGTCACGCCCGACGAGGCGGCACTGGAACGGTTCTGGACGCTGGATCGACGGCACTGGAATCCGTTTGCGTCGAGCGTCAATGTCGCGCCGACCGATATCGTGCCGATCATCCAGCGCGCCCACCGACGGTTCGCTGGAATCGATACCGACTGGTTTGACGACGACGTTGCGCGGCAGACTACAACTGCTTCAAGACGCGCTCGTATTCGCTGTGGGGGCCAACGAAGAACCAGATCATCGTGTCCGTCTTCAGCAACCCGATGGCACGCCAGTCAAGATCGACTCTTACCGAGAAGATTGGGAGCGTCGCGTGAACCTTCTTGAATCTGAGCGAAGGGTGCTGGGGATTCTCGGACCAGAGCTGATGCGCCTGCCTGATCTTGACCTGGGCGGCCGCCGGCGCCGCGGCAAACTGCTTACGGAAGCGCTCGGTGGTTGCAGACTTCAACTGCCGCTACCAAGGCTGGGTACGTCCCGCGTCATGCTCGGTCAGGGCTTCTTCGGCGAGCTTCGCTAGACCGTCCTGCGACTTTGCGAAGGATTCGGACCAGCGTCGCTCCGATGAGATCTCCTCCAGTAGGATCGCGGCCAAAGCATCCTGCTCCCGCTCCGGGAGCTTCGCTGCCTCTGAAATGGCTTTATCCAACAGGCTTGTCATAGGGCGGACTCCAGCATTCATCAGAGGGTATGCTACCCCATGTCTACTCGTGTGGTTTGCGGTCGTGCATGGAATAGAGCGCAGATCCACCACCCACCCGTTTTCCGGTCGCCCAGATTGCCAGCTTCGGCACGGCGCAGATGGGCGACGAGCAGGAGCGGAAGTAGCGGAGAATTGCGCCATGAGCGCAGCCATGACGGTCGCAAACCGGCCGTCGCAGACCCGCCATGACCGCGATGCCGCAACCGTTCATGCCTTCCACTTCCCCAACCAGGAGCCATCTGCCATGTCCACGAAGCATCCCATCCTTGCCGTGACCGGCTCGTCCGGTGCCGGTACCACCACCGTCAAGCAAGCCTTGGCGCATATCTTCGATCGCGTCGGCGCCAAGGCGGTCTTCGTCGAGGGCGACAGCTTTCACCGCTACGATCGCGCGGAAATGAAACGCGAGGTGGAGCGCGCCAACCGCGAAAACCGCAATCTCAGTCACTTCGGGCCGGAAGGGAATTTGTTCGAGCGGCAGTTCCAGCTCTTCAAGAGCTACAGCGAGACAGGCACCGGAGAGATCCGCCGCTATCTGCACAACGAGGAAGAAGCCGCACCCTACGGCCAGGATCCCGGAACGTTCACGCCCTGGGAGCCGATCTCGCAGGATGCCGACCTTCTTTTCTACGAAGGCCTGCATGGCGGGGTGGTGACCGACGGCATCGACATGGCGCAGCA
>JAEUMW010000063.1 GCA_016791345.1 Betaproteobacteria bacterium
CTCGGGCAGCAGCTGCTCGAAGGGAACCGGCGCGACGTCGTTGTGCAGCTTTTCGAACTCGGTGATCCAGTGCGGAGGAAAGAGGTCGACGCGGGTCGCGAGCACCTGGCCGAGCTTGATGAACGTCGGACCGAGTTCCTCCAGCGCGAGGCGAACGCGCTGCGCAGGCTCGAGTCGCTCGCTGTCGGCTGCCGCACCCCAGTTCAGGATCTCTCCGGCACGCTCGAGAACACCGGCGATGCCCAGACGCCGCACCACGTCGCCGAGGCCGTGCCGGATCAGGACGGAGGCGATTCCGTGCAGACGCGGCAGATCCCGCATCACCCCCAGGGTGGCGCGGAGCATCAGCGGTCCTGCGGGTCCGTGGGTGCGTCGGCGGAGTCGCTCTTCCGGCTGCGCAGCGCTTCGGCGAGCCCGGCGAGGACGCCGCTCGCGACCTCGCCGAAACGCGTGCCGAACTCGTTCGCGCGCTCGATCCCGGTGACGGTCGCATCCAGCGAGGCAGCGGAGAAGCGCTGCGCGAGTTCGCTCAGGATGCTCGCGATCTGGCGACCGGTGTCGGTTCCGGCGCGTCGGGCCGAGGTCAGCGCCTCACGCAGTTCGGGACGCACCTGATCGCTTGCCGCGTCGGCAACCTGTCCGACGGTGGAGAAGAAGTCATCCTCCAGCTTGCGCAGATTGGTGAGCGCCTGCCTGAGCTCGCCGTCGGAAAAGCCACGGCCGCTGGCGGCAAGCTGCTTCAGCGCGGCCTGCCCCGCTTCGGCCGAGGTCCGCAACGCACTGTCGAGACCGTCGAGCGCTTGCGCCAGCGCCTGAGGAATATCGATGCGCTCGCGCTCCGCGCCCCGTGCCGCACTCTGCGTTACTGCGCGGATGACGTCCTGCAATCCGGTGCGATCGAAGTGGCGGTCCTTGAACGCCTGCAACGTCAGATCGCGCACACGCTCGCGAATGTCCACGTCCGGCGCGACGTTCTCGCTGGCGGCGTTCGCTGGTTCATCCGCGGTCGGAGGCGGTGGTTCGGACTCTGGCATGATGATACCTCCCTGGATCGTGGGGGCGATCGCATATCCCTAATGTTAGCCCGCGGCCTCCCGGTTGACCTAGCGTCAAACAGCCCCGGATGGTTTTCCGTAGCCTGCGGGCAGCTACAATGCCGGCCCTCAGGGACACTGTCGATACGGAGGAGGGGGGCAGGCAGGATGGGGTGGAGACGGACAACATGCTGGCTGCTCGTGTGGGCGACGCTGGTGGTGCTGGGCGCCTGCGCATCGAGTCCGCCAGTGCGTCAGGTGCAACCCGCAGGCGGTCTCTCCCTGCCGGTTGCGATGCGTGTGGCGTTGCAGGTGGACCCCGCGATGCCGCCGACGCAGACCGTCGAGTATCGGGGGGCTGGCTGGAGCTATGCCGATGCCGAACTCATGCAGGCGGCAGCACTGAACGTATTCAGCCAGGTGTTCCAGGAGACGGCTGTCGCGCCGACGGCAGACGCGCCTGTCATCACACTGCAACTGAACGGCAGCAGTTCGCTCAATCCGGTGCTGGGCGAATACCATGCGAATGCCACGGTCACGGTGTTTGCAGGTGCCGATACTGCGTCCGAGGCGATTGCGTTCTTTGCCGGCACGGGTCAGGGAAGCCAGCCGAATCCGGACGACGGCGTCTGGCAAGCCTACGATGCTGCTTTTCGCGAGATCGCGGAAGTGCTCCTTGTCGATCCGCACCTGCTCTCGGCTCTCAGCGGCCATCAGGAACAGTAGACGAAAAAAACCCCCCGCATGCACGGGGGGCTCGTCTTACCGCCTGTCAGCGATCAAATCAGATCGTTTCCCTGGCGAGTTCCCAGCGATCGGGCGAACGCCACAGCCGCGAGCGCAGCAACTCACGCTCGAAAGTGAACTCCTTCGGCAGACGATCGAGGAAGCGGTCGAACAATTCCTCGTGGGAGTGCGCTTCTGCCGTGCCCGCCTCGCGGCGCACCGCCATGAGGTCGTAGAACTTGTCGGCGGGGAATTCCAGCCCCTTCCATTCGATGTCCTCGAAGCGAGGCATCCAGCCGATCGGGCTCTCGACTGCGAAGCCGCGGCCGTGCACGCGATCGACGATCCACTTCAGCACGCGCATGTTCTGACCGAAGCCGGGCCACATGAACTTGCCGTTCTCGTCCTTGCGGAACCAGTTCACGCGGAAGATGCGCGGCGGGTTGGCGACCTTGCGCCCGACGTTGAGCCAGTGCGTGAAGTAGTCCGCCATGTTGTAGCCGCAGAAGGGCAGCATCGCCATCGGGTCGCGCCGCATCGCAGCCTGGCCGATCGCCGCAGCAGTGGCTTCGGACCCCATCGTCGCGGCGAGGTAGACACCGTGAGCCCAGTTGAACGCCTGGAACACGAGCGGCATGTCCTTGCTCATGCGGCCGCCGAAGATGAACGCGCTGATCGGCACGCCCGCGGGGTTCTCCCACTCCGGATCGATCGACGGGCACTGGCCGGCGGGGGCGGTGAAGCGCGAGTTCGGGTGCGCTGCGACGCGGCCGGCATCGGGCGTCCAGTCCTTGCCCTGCCAGTCGATGGCGTGCGCCGGCGGCGGGCCGTCCATGCCTTCCCACCATACGTCGCCGTCATCGGTGAGGGCGACGTTGGTGAAGATCGAGTTCTTCTCGATCGTCTTCATGGCATTCGGGTTGGATGACGTGTTGGTGCCCGGCGCCACCCCGAAGAATCCGTACTCGGGATTGATCGCGCGCAGCAGGCCGTCCGGGCTCTTCTTGATCCACGCGATGTCATCGCCCACCGTGGTGACTTTCCAGCCCTCGAAGCCCTTGGGCGGCACCAGCATGGCGAGATTCGTCTTGCCGCATGCGCTCGGGAAGGCTGCCCCGATGTAGGTCTTCTCTCCTTCCGGGCTCTGCAGGCCGGAGATCAGCATGTGCTCGGCGAGCCAGCCTTCCTTGCGCGCCATGACCGAGGCGATGCGCAGCGCCAGACACTTCTTACCCAGCAGCGCGTTGCCGCCGTAGCCGGAGCCGTACGACCAGATCTCGTAGGTCTCGGGGAAGTGCACGATGTACTTCTTGGCGATATCGGGTTCGCACGGCCAGCTCACGTCCTTCTGGCCCGGTGCGAGCGGCGCACCCACGGAGTGCACGCACGGGATGAAGAAGCCGTCCGCGCCGAGCACGTCGAGCACCTTCGAGCCCATGCGCGTCATGATGCGCATGTTGACGACGACATACGGGCTGTCGCTGAGCTGTACGCCGATCTTGGCGATGGGCGAGCCGAGCGGACCCATGCTGAACGGGATCACATACATCGTGCGCCCGCGCATGCAGCCGTCGAAGACCGAATGCATGGTCTCGCGCATCTCGTCCGGATGCGCCCAGTTGTTGGTCGGCCCGACCTCTTCCTTGGAGGCGGCGCAGATGAAGGTGCGCTCCTCGACCCGCGCGACGTCCGACGGGTGCGAGCGCGCGAGATAGCAATTCGGCCGCTTCTCGGGATTCAGACGAATGAAGGTGCCGGCCTTGACCATCTGGTCGCACAGGCGATCGTTCTCCTCTTGCGAGCCATCGCACCAGACGACCTGATCAGGCTTGCACAGCGCGGCGAGCTCATCGACCCACGCCGCGAGCCTGCGGTTGTTGGTAGGAACACTGGGGATACTGACGGGATTGGTGCTCATCGCTCGCCTCCTGCGGGGTGCGTGAGGTTAGACAGAATAGAAATGGAGAGAAAGGGAACTGCTCAAGGTTAAGTGAGATAAGCTACGGCAGTTTGATCTGCGTCAAATCTTGTTGCGTTAGCTTACTCCTTTTGTGGCTCACCGCGAATACCGATCGCGGAGGCCTATGCCGCCGGGACCTCGGCTGGCCCCCGGCGAGGCGGTCGGCGATCAGGATCGCCCGCCGTGGTCCTGCAGGACGTGACTGCGCGTCTTCCAGAGTGACACGAGCACACCGCCGGCGATAAGACCCAGAGTGACGCTGAGCGATACCGTGGCCGGCAGTTTGCCGATGAAGTTCACGAGGAAGATCTTGGCGCCGATGAAGACGAGCACGAGTGCCAGGGCGTGCCTGAGATAATGGAAGCGATGAACCATTGCGGCCAGGGCGAAATAGAGCGCGCGCAGGCCGAGAATGGCGAAGATGTTGGATGTGTAGACGATGAAGGTTTCCTGGGTAATGGCGAAGATCGCGGGGACGCTGTCGACGGCGAAGATGAGGTCCGCGAACTCGATGAGCACGAGCGCGAGGAAGAGAGGCGTCGCGTAGCGCACGGTTCTGCCGGTGGCGGGATCGGGCCGGCTCACGAAGAAGCGGTTGCCGTGATGTTGGTCGGCTACGCGCAGGTGTCGTCGCAGGAAGCGCAGCAGCGGGTTGTTGGCGATGTCCGGTTTGTGGTCGGAAACGATCAGCATCTTGATGCCGGTGCCAATCAGGAACACGCCGAAAACGTAGAGGATCCAGGAGAACTGCGACAGCAGCGCGGCGCCCAGGCCGATCATGAGGCCGCGCAGCACGATCACGCCGAGGATGCCCCAGAACAGCACGCGGTGCTGAAACTGCCGCGGCACCGCGAAGAATGAAAAGATCGTCGCGATCACGAAAATGTTGTCCAGCGACAGCGCCTTCTCCACGAGGAACCCGGTGAAGTAGTCGATGCCGTCGCGCGCACCCATGTACCACCACACCCACGCGCCGAAGAGAAGGCCCATCGCGACATAGCCCGCGGAGAGCCAAAGACTCTCGACGACGCCGATCGCGCGGTCCTCGCGATGAACGACGCCGAGATCGAGCGCGAGCAGGGCAACGACGATGGCGATGAACGCCAGCCAGATCCAGAACGGCTGGCCGAGAACTTCTGCGCAGGCGAAGGAAAGGAACGAGTCCATGACGGGCCCCTGATAGCTGTGGAAGGAAGCCGACGACATGGCGTGCGCATCGCGGCGGACGTCAGAGGGGCCCGTCGGCTGTTCCTCAACCGACCGGGCGCGGGAGGAAAAGTTTCCGGTGAGAACGGCGAGGGAACTTTTGCGCCGGGGTCGGCATCCGGTAAGGTTGTCGTGGCGCCTTCGCGCGCAACGACGTCGTGCCTGCCCGGTTCCACCCGACACAAGGAAAAAACGCCTCGATGGTTCACAGCGGTCCACTCATCGCGACGATCGCCACCGCACTCGGCCTTGCCGTGGTGCTTGGCCTCCTGGCTGTTCGGCTGAAGCTCCCGGCACTGGTCGGCTATCTGCTGGCGGGCATCCTCATCGGGCCGTTCACGCCGGGGTTCGTTGCCGATGCCGGCATGGCCAGCGAGCTCGCCGAGATCGGCGTCATGTTGCTCATGTTCGGCGTCGGCCTGCACTTCTCGCTGAACGATCTCATGGAGGTACGCCAGATCGCCTTGCCCGGGGCGGTGCTGCAGATCGCCGTGGCCTCGGCTCTCGGCGCCGCGGTAGCCATCGCCTGGGGATGGGGCGTGGGCGGCGCGCTCGTGTTCGGTCTCGCGCTCTCGGTGGCGAGCACTGTCGTGCTGCTCCGGGCGCTGGAGGCCGATGGCATGCTGGAGTCCATGAACGGCCGCATCGCCGTGGGCTGGCTCATCGTCGAAGACCTCGCGATGGTGGTCGTGCTGGTGCTCTTGCCTCCGGCGGCGGGGTGGCTGGGCGGCGGCACGTCGGGCAGCGACGGCGGCAGTCTGTGGCGGACTCTCGGCGTGACGCTGATCGAGGTGACCGCGTTCATCGCCCTCATGCTCGTCGTCGGGCGCCGGGTTTTCCCTGCGCTGCTGTGGCAGGTGGCGCGTTCGGGTTCGCGCGAGCTCTTCACGCTGTGCGTCGTGGCCGCCGCCGTCAGCATCGCCTATGCTGCGAGCGTTCTGTTCGGCGTCTCGTTCGCGCTCGGCGCGTTCTTCGCCGGCATGGTGCTGCGCGAGTCACAGTTCAGCCATCGCGCCGCGGAGGAGTCGCTGCCGCTGCGCGAAGCATTTGCCGTGCTGTTCTTCGTCTCCGTGGGCATGTTGTTCGATCCAAAGGTGCTGATCGAGCAACCGCTGCAGGTGCTGGCCGTGGTCGGCATCATCGTCATCGGCAAGTCGATCGCCGCCGCCGCCGTGGTTCTCGCGTTCCGCTATCCGCTGAGTACCGCGTTGACGGTCTCGGCGAGCCTGGCGCAGATCGGCGAGTTCTCTTTCATCCTGGCGGGTCTCGGCGTGAGCCTGGGACTGCTTCCCGTCGAGGGCCAGAGCCTGATCCTCGCCGGTGCGCTGATCTCCATCGCCCTTAACCCGCTGGTGTTCGCCAGTGTGAAGCCGCTGAAGAGCTGGATCCAGTCGCAATCGGCGCTGGCGCACGTGCTGGAGAGGTCGGGCGATCCGCTGTCGGAACTGCCGATGTCGACGGACGAGAAATACCTGTCGGGGCAGGTCGTGCTCGTGGGTTACGGGCGTGTCGGACGGCGCATCGCCGACGCCTTGTCTGCGCGGGGGATTCCGTTCGTCGTGGCCGAACGCAATCGCGAGCGCGTCGAATGGCTGCGGGCAAACGGGATGGCGGCAGTCTCCGGCGATGCGTGCGAGCCGTCCGTTCTGATTCAGGCGCACATCGCGCGCGCCAGCATGCTGGTGGTGGCGGCACCCGACACCTTCGACGTGCGGCAGATGATCAAGACCGCGCGCACGCTCAATCCCGACGTCGTGACTGTCGTGCGGACCCACAACGAGGAAGAGGCGACTCTGCTCAAGAGCGAGACCGAGAGAGTCTTCTTCGGCGAGGAAGAACTCGCCAAAGGCATGATCCGACACGTGCTGGAACGCTACGGAAAGGCCTGAGCGATCACTGGCCAGGAAGGCCGGCGGCCTCGTCCCGTGACCAACAACCGGTCACCCGAGATCGCCGCGATCGTGGATGAAGAGCCGGAACAGTTCCGCAACGGATGCAACACCGAGCTTCTCGCGGATGCGGGCACGGTGAAACTCCACCGTCTTGACGCTGATACACAGCTCCTCGGAAATCTGGCGTGTCTGCTTGCCAGCCAGCACCGCGTGCAGCACTTCGCGCTCGCGCGCAGACAGCGCCTCGAGTCTGGAGGCATTGCTGCCCGTTGGCGCGCCGGGCGCCGGCACCCGCTGCGCGGAAAGCACGTCCTCCCGCAGCGCATTCAGAACCGCCAGCACCAAGCGCTGCTGGTCGACCGGCTTCTCGATGAAGTCGCTTGCACCTTTCTTGAGAGCGCGCACCGCCATCGGGATGTCGCCGTGAGCGGTGAGGAAGACGATGGGCAGCGGGGTACGGCGCTTGCGCAGTTCGTCTTGCAGATCGAGCCCGCTCATCCCAGGCATGCGGATGTCGAGCACGAGGCAACCACTGCAATCGGGGCGATAATCCCTGAGGAATGCGCTGGCAGACTCGAATGTCTCCACGCGCAGGCCCGACGCCCGGAAGAGCAGGCCGAGCGCATCGCGAATCGCTTCGTCGTCGTCGACCACGAAGACGGTCTGCTGCGCGGCATCGACGATCACGCGCGGTGCTCCGGCGGCACCGTGAAGCGGAAGATGCATCCGCCTTCCGGGTCGGCTTCGTGCCACAGATGGCCACCGTGCGCCTCGACCACCGAACGGCAGATCGACAGGCCCAGCCCGAGTCCCTGCGGCTTGGTCGTGAAGAACGGCTGGTACGGCGCATCGCCGATGCCATCCGGAAGTCCGCCGCCACGGTCGGCGACGGAGACCAGAATCGAGCCATCGCTGTTCACGCCGGTGGAAACCCTGCACGAGCGTTCTTGCTGGGCACAGCCGCGCATGGCGTCGATCGCGTTCTGCAGGAGATTGATGACGACCTGTGCCAGCAGCGTGGGATCCGCGTGCGTCGCCGGCAGATCCTTCGCGAGCGCGACCTCGACATTCACGCCGGCTTCTTCGAGATGCACGTCGGCAAGATCGAGCGACTCGCGGACCACCGCGTTGACGTCGCATTCGCGCGGCTGCGGATGGCGGCTGCGGATGAATTCACGCATCCGGCTGATCATTTCGCCAGCGCGGATCGCCTGTCGGCGGCACTTCTCGATCGCCGCGACGACTTCGTCGCGATCGGGCTCCGGTTGTGCCAGCAGGCGCAGGCACGCGTCGGTGTAGCTCGCGATCGCCATCAGCGGTTGATTGACTTCGTGCGCCAGCGTCGACGCGATCTCCGTCAAGGCGGCGAGCCGCGCCGTCCGATGGAGCATGTCGCGGTGCTGCTGCCTGAGCGACGATGCGTGCTTCTGCTCGGAGATGTCGGTGATGACTTTGAGGCTCACCCGTCGATTACGGCTCCACGGCACGGGACCAGTCTGCACGAGATACCAGCGTCCCGCGGCGAGGTCGCGCACCTCGGCAGAGACGAAGGTGCCCGGGGCCTGCGGCGCGGGCGCCGTCGCCGCGCTGGGTTGAGCCGCAAGCGCGCCGCCGAAGCGTTGCTCGAGACCGGCTGCCTGCAGCGACGAGGGCTCCGCGCCGAGCATGTCGCCCATTCTGCGATTCGCGTACAGGATGGTTCCGCGGTCGTGATCCATTACGTACACGCCAGCATGCAGTTCTTCGAGCACGCGCAGGAATCTCTCGTCGGCTCGGTGCAACGCGCTGCGCTGGCGTGCCAGGAGCCACACGATGGCGACGTACACCGTGAACATCGCGAGACCTTCCCAGTAGAAGAAGATCTCCCGCGAATAGGCGTGAGCGGTGCGAAAGCTCACGATCCAGGCAAGGCTCGCGACCGCGACGATCAGGAGTCCGGCGCGCGGCCCCGCCGACCACGTGGCAAGCGCGATCGGCAGCAGGTACAGGATGGCGAGACGCAGTTCATAGCCCGTGACGTAGTCGAGGACGGCGACGCAGACC
This sequence comes from Betaproteobacteria bacterium, assembly GCA_016791345.1. NCBI lineage: Bacteria > Pseudomonadati > Pseudomonadota > Betaproteobacteria > Betaproteobacteria bacterium. The sequence continues at coordinate 8,862 of JAEUMW010000063.1, forward strand.
ACGAGCGCCAGCGCGAGGACGATACCCCGCCGGGCGTCGACCTCGAGCCAGTGCAGGCGCAGGGTGTCGCGGTGGGACACCAGATCAGCCATGCCCATGGCAGCGGCCCGCGACATCGTCGACGCAGCACAGCGGCGGGTGTGCGGCAGACGTGCGAGAGAAGGTGAGACCTCGTGGCAGCGGTATCTGCTGCAACACGTTGCGCGCGAAATCTAGTAGTAGCCCTAGTTCGCCTCTGGATTCGCGGCTTCTATAGTTGACCCCTGTCTCTTCACAGAAATGAGACGAGGGAGAACGCCAGTGCTCGACCAGACATTCGTTTTTCTGCAGGCGCTGCTCGATCAAACCGGGGCCATCAATATCACGTGGCAGAACCTGGTGATGATCGCCATCGGCATCACGATGATCTATCTCGCGATTGCCAAGCACTACGAGCCGTTGCTGCTGATCGGTATCGGCTTTGCCTGCATCGTTGCCAACGTGCCCGGCCCGCCCGACGACGTGCCCGGCGGCAAGGCGATCTCTGCATTGCTTTACGTGGTGAAGGAGGGGGGCTTGTTTCATTACGCCTACGAAGGCGTCGGCAAGCTCATCATTCCGCCGCTGATCTTTCTGGGCGTGGGCGCGATGACGGACTTCGGTCCGATGATCGCCAATCCGCGGCTGGTGATCCTCGGTGCGGGCGCGCACCTGGGCATTTTCGTCGCGCTCATTCTCGCCAAGATGGTCGGCTTCACGATCAACGAGGCGGGTGCGATCGGCATCATCGGCGGCGCAGACGGGCCCATGGCGATCTTCGTCACGGTGAAACTTGCGCCGCATCTGCTCGGGCCGGTCTCGGTGGCGGCCTATTCCTACATGGCGCTGATGCCGATGATTCAACCGCCGGTGATGCGGGCGCTGACCACCAAGGCGGAGCGACAGATCTCGATGAAGCAGCTGCGGAAGGTCAGCAAGGTGGAGAAGATCGCCTTCCCGATCGTCATCGCGATCATCGTCAACCTGTTCTTTCCGCCGGTCGCACCCCTTATCACGATGCTGATGCTCGGCAATCTCTTCAAGGAGTGCACGGTGACGGAGCGGCTGGCGACGACCGCCGCCGGACCGTTCATGAACGTCATCATCATCATCCTCACGGTGGCGATCGGCTCGACCATGGCAGCGGACAAGTTCCTCACCCTGCAGACCGTGATGATCGTCGTGCTGGGGCTGATCGCCTTCGTCTTCGGCACCGCCTCCGGTGTGCTGACAGCCAAGGTCATGAATCTCTTCCTCAAGGACAAGATCAATCCGCTGATCGGGTCGGCGGGCATTGCCTCCGTTCCCATCGCCGCCCGCGTCTCTCACATCGTCGCGCACCAGGAGAATCCGAACAATTACCTCATCTATCATGCCATGGGACCCAATCTGGCAGGCGTTTTCGGCACCGCGATCTCCGGCGGCATTCTGCTGGCGCTGCTCGGCGTGAACTGAGTGACGTCCCCGCAGCGCATCGTCCCGGACATAGAGGCAAAGAACCCATGCACGCAATGATTCCCGACACTATTCAGGGTGCGCTCATCCTGAGCGTGATCGACTTCTTCCTGAGCTTCTTCATCATCGCCGGCATCGGGGCGGTGCTCGCGGCGTTTCCCCTGCTCAATCGCGTCACGGCGGCGCGCGAGGAACCAAAGCCGGTCTCAGTGCAGAAGGAAATGGCCGAGCGCGACGCGGCAGAACATATCGCCGTGATCACCGCAGCGGTGTACGCCACGATGGCGGGCGCCTATCGCATCGTCAGCATTGAGCCCGCTCCTCACCGTGGCGACTGGCTGAGCGAAGGACGACTCGCTCATCACACCTCTCACGACCCACGCTCGCGCTGAACGTATGCGATAGAACGCCTTCTCCACGCGGCGTAGTTCATCCTTTCGGCTGCGTCGCTTCCTCATCTCGTTCACCTGTCGGTTGCGCGCTCGCGCCGCCGATGCCTTCTTGTTGCCTTGAGTCCCGCAGGGCAGACATGGTACGGTTCGACTGCCGCGTGCGCCCGATGACCCGTTTCTGAACACGTAAGAGAGAGAGCGGCGCGTGCACAGGCACGCACACGACGAAACAAGCATTGCCAGAGCAGGGGATCGTGCAGCGCTGTCCTCGTCTCCAGGGAGGGAGTCATGAGTCAGCAGTCCGATGCGTCGTGCCGGTCGATCATGTCGTCGCCGCCGGCCACCCTCAATCCGTCCGACACGCTGTTGTCCGGTCTCGATGCGATCGTCCGTCACCGGCTGCCCGCGCTGCCGGTGGTGGAGAGCGATCAGCGCTACGTCGGCATGCTGCCGCGCAGCCGTCTGATCGCGCTCGCCATGCCGCGTCTGCTCTCGCATGAAGACCAAACGCATCCACTGAGTCATTTGCTGGAGGTGGGCTTCATTCAGGACACGCTTGCCGAACTGCAGGCGCGCATCGACGCGGTCGCGAACGATCCCGTCAGCCGGCACATCGATCCGGAGGTGCCGGTCCTGAGCCCGGAGACGCCGCTCATGAACGCCATGTTGTTCCTGTATCGGCAGCGCAACCTCCTTCCCGTCGTCGAGGAGGACAGGCTCGTCGGCATCGTGTCGGTGTGGGACGTGCTCGCCCGCATCGGGAGGGTCAAGTGATGCACGAGGCCGAGTCGCACGTCATCTTCGGCCTCGAGCCGCTGTGGCTCGCGACGACGGTGATGATCATCACCTACGGGGTGATCATCAGCGAAAAGCTGAACCGCTCGATCATTGCGCTGCTCGGCGCGATGCTCATGATCATGCTGGGGCTGCTGACGCAGGCACAGGCGGTTGCCGGAATCGATTTCAACACCATCGGGCTGCTGGTCGGGATGATGATCATCGTCTCGATCACGCGTAAGTGCGGCGTCTTCGAGTATCTGGCGATCTGGTCGGCAAAGCTCGTGAAGGCAAGTCCAGCCGGCATTCTCGCGATGCTCGCGGTAGTGACGGCGGTAGTCTCGGCGTTCCTGGACAACGTTACGACGGTGCTGCTCGTCGTCCCCGTGACGCTCGTCATCACCGAAGCACTCAAGGTCAACCCGTATCCCTTCCTGTTCTCGCAGATTCTTGCCTCCAACATCGGCGGCACAGCGACCCTGGTCGGCGATCCACCGAACATCCTGATCGGGGGGCAGGTTGGGCTTGCCTTCAACGATTTCGTGATTCACCTCGCGCCGGTGATCGTCGTCGTGCTCATCGTCCACGTCATCTCGATGCACCTCATGTGGGGGCGGCGCATGCAGGCCGCGGACGAGCTGCGCGCCAAGGTCATGGCATTCGACGAGCGCAAGGCCATCATCGATCCGCGGCTGCTCAAGCTCTCGGCATTGGTGCTGGCGCTGGTGATCGTCGCCTTCGTTCTCGCACGCCAGCTCGGGCTCGACTCCGGAACGATCGGCATGGGTGGCGCCGCTCTCTTGCTGATGCTGGACAATCTCGGCAAGTCCGCGGAGCAGCAGTCCGAGAGCGTGCTCAAGGTCTACAACGAGGTGGAGTGGATCACGATCTTCTTCTTTATCGGACTTTTCATCGTGATCGCAGGCGTGGAGCATGCAGGACTGCTCAAGCTGCTGGCGGACAAGCTGCTCGCCGCGACCGGTGGGGATTTCACCATCACGGGTCTCAGCATTCTGTGGGCCTCGGCGGTGCTTTCCGCGATCGTCGACAACATACCCTTCGTGGCGACGATGATTCCCCTCATCAAGGCGATGGCACCCGCGTTCGGAGGATCTGACAGTCTGCTGCCGCTCTGGTGGTGTCTGTCGCTCGGCGCGTGCCTCGGCGGCAATGGGACACTCATCGGGGCAAGTGCCAATCTGACCGTTGCGGGCATCGCCGAGCGCAACGGGGTTCCCTTCCGTTTCTTGACGTACACGAAACTGGCGTTTCCCCTGATGCTCCTGCACGTCGCTATCTGCCACGTGTATCTCTTCTGGCGGTATTTCTGAAGCTCTGCCCGGTGCTGCGCGGCACCGGGCATTTCCTGCCCTCTCGTTGATCCCTTCTGTGTTGGCGATTGCACGCGCCACACGGGGTTCCTTTTGTCGACCTCCGGCGAGCCGCTAACGTTTTTAAGTAAGTGCGGTGTGTATCTGGCAGATGAATTTATTGGGAATTAATACAGATTATTTTGTAACACTCACAAACTAAAAAATATCACTAAATTGATTTTGGCTCTGTTATGCTTGTTCCCATGGACGCTCCTTTGCGCAGATACGAGTTCAGCGAGCGGCTCGCCGACATTCTTGGGGAGTCGCGGCGGGACCTCCGGTTCCGCGTGACGCTGATGGTGACGGAAGGCTTGGAGCCAGCCGGTCCGCGCGGCCGCGGGGCCCCAATGGCGACGCCGCGCTATGCGGCCAGTCTTCTGATTGGCTGCATGGCGGCACCCCAGCAGTCCGACACGGTCGAGGCGATCCGCTGCTACAGCGAACTCGTCCCCGCGCTGTCGGGGCCCGACGCGGTATCGCCCCGGGTCCGCAAGGGGCCGGTGCGCGAGTCGGAGCAGTCGTTGCCCGAGTTGCCGGGCCTCGATCGCGGCGCGCGATTCGGCGAGATCGTGGCGAGACTCATCGAGATGGGCGGCGCAGATCCAGGCCGGGAGGCGCTCCGGCAGTGGGTTTTCGGCATATGGGTGAATCGGGGGTACCCGATTGCCGGTGTCCAGTTCGCTACCCAGGTTGACGGCGAGTACGCACTGATCACGCAGGGGTTCGAGCTGGCGGAGGGTGCAGCCCCGCCGTCCTGGCTCGATCCCGAGCGCGGCGGACGTGCCGA
>JAEUMW010000064.1 GCA_016791345.1 Betaproteobacteria bacterium
CCGCCACGACCGTGCCGTCCTTCTTCATCACTTCGGCGAAGTCGATGACGCTCTTCTTGCCGGCGTCGTTCAGCACGATCTGGCCGACCTCGAAGAAGACCTTGACCGGTACCACGGCTACGGCGACCGGGGCGGTCGTGCCGTGCGACGCAGCGGGCGCACCGGTGGCGTGACCACCGCCGGCGCCGCCTATCAGCGGCACGATCAGCAGTGCCACGATGTTGATGATCTTGATGAGCGGGTTGACGGCGGGGCCGGCGGTATCCTTGTACGGGTCGCCGACGGTGTCACCCGTCACCGCGGCCTTGTGCGCATCCGAGCCCTTGCCGCCGAAGTTGCCGTCCTCGATGTACTTCTTGGCGTTGTCCCACGCACCGCCGCCGGTCGTCATCGAAATGGCGACGAAGAGGCCCGTGATGATGGAGCCCATCAGCACGCCACCGAGCGCTTTCGGACCGAGCAGCAGGCCGACGACGATCGGCACCAGCACCGGCAGCAGCGACGGAACGATCATCTCCTTGATGGCGGCCTTGGTGAGCATGTCGACCGCGCGCGAGTAGTCGGGCTTGGCGGTGCCCGCCATGATGCCCGGGATCTCCTTGAACTGACGACGCACCTCGACGACGACGGAACCGGCGGCGCGACCGACCGCTTCCATGCCCATGGCGGCGAAGAGGTAGGGGATGAGGCCGCCGATGAAGAGACCGACGATCACCATGTGATCGGACAGGTCGAAGCGCAGCACGCTGCCGCTCGACTCCAGCGCGTGCGTGTAGTCGGCGAACAGCACCAGCGCGGCGAGGCCGGCGGAGCCGATGGCGTAACCCTTCGTCACTGCCTTCGTGGTGTTGCCCACGGCGTCCAGCGGGTCGGTGATGTCGCGCACCGCTTTCGGCAGCTCCGCCATCTCGGCGATGCCACCGGCGTTGTCGGTGATCGGACCGTAGGCGTCAAGGGCGACGATGATGCCGGTCATCGACAGCATGGAGGTGGCGGCGATGGCGATGCCGTACAGACCGGCGAGCCAGTAGGAGACGAGGATGGCGAGGCAGACCGCAAGCACGGGCCAACCGGTGGCGCGCATCGACACGCCGATGCCGGCGATGATGTTCGTGGCATGGCCGGTGGTGGATGCCTGCGCGACGTGGCGCACCGGCTGGAAGTCGGTGCCGGTGTAGTACTCGGTGATGACCACCATGAGGCCGGTGAGAACCAGGCCGACGATGGCGGAAAGATAGATGCGCATCACCGAGAGTTCGGGATACTGCACGGCGATGTTGCCCATCAGCCATTGGGTGATGGGGTAGTAGGCGATGGCCGCGATCACGCCAGCGACGATGAGGCCGCGGTAGAGCGCGTTCATGATCTTCTTGCCGGGCGTTGCTTTCACGAACATGGCGCCGATGATCGAGGCGATGATGGAAAGGCCGCCGATGGCGAGCGGGTACACCACCGCGTTTGCTGAGATCTCGGGGTTGGAAAAGAGCAGGGCGCCGAGCAGCATGGTCGCCACCGTCGTCACCGCGTAGGTCTCGAAGAGGTCCGCAGCCATGCCGGCGCAGTCGCCGACGTTGTCGCCCACGTTGTCGGCGATCACCGCGGGGTTGCGCGGATCGTCCTCGGGAATGCCGGCCTCGACTTTGCCGACGAGGTCAGCACCGACGTCCGCACCCTTGGTGAAGATGCCGCCACCGAGTCGCGCGAAGATCGAGATGAGCGAGCCGCCGAAGGCGAGTCCGACCAGGGGCTTCACCACTTCCGACACCGGTGTGTCCGGAGCGGCGCCGCCGAGCAGGACGGCGTAATAGCCGGCCACGCCGAGAAGACCCAGGCCAACCACCAGCATGCCGGTGATGGCGCCGCCGCGAAAGGCCACGGTGAGGGCTTCGTTGAGGCCGCTGCGCGCGGCTTCGGCGGTGCGCACGTTGGCACGCACCGAAACGTTCATGCCGATATATCCGGTGAGGCCCGATAGCACGGCGCCCAGGAGGAAGCCGATTGCGGTCGGCCAGCCCAGTCCGGGTGTGAATCCGATCACGATGAACAGGATGATCCCGACCACCGAAATCGTCGTGTACTGGCGGTTCAGATATGCCGAAGCGCCCTGCTGGACGGCGGAGGCGATTTCCTGCATGCGCGGATTGCCCGCGGGGCGCGCGAGGATCCATTTGATGGACACCGCGCCGTAGAGAATGGCGATGACCGCGCACACGAGCGCGAATGTGAGACCTGCTCCCATGAGACTCCCCTATCTGGAAGAGAAAAACAGCCGACCGCGCCCTGGCTGCCTGGCGCGGTCTTCGTCCCTGAAAAACGCCGGATTCTACCGATCCTGGGCGTTCGGTGCCAGCCGGACGTTGCCCCGGCCGTGAACCTCAAACCTTGAAAGTGGTCGACAGCTTCTTCGCGGCCGGAGCATTCTTGAGGCGGACGTAGTCGGGCAGGCCGTCCACGTAGGGCGGATAGTCCTCGCCGCCGATAAGGGGCTCGAGATAGGTCCGGCACTTGCGCGTGATGCCGAAGCCATCTTCGGTGATGAAGTCCTCCGGCATGAACTTCTCCTTGTTCGCGACATCCTTCAGGTCCGCCAGCTCGATCTTCCACTTGTAGGGACGGTTCGAGACGCGCTTGATCGCGGGCATCACCGAGTTGCGTCCCTTGAGCGCTGCCTCGACCGCTGCCTTGCCCGTGGCATAGGCCTGCGCGACGTCGGTCTTGGATGCGATGTGGCGCGCCGCCCGCTGCAGGTAGTCGGCGACCCCCCAGTGGAACTTCATGTTGAGGTTGTCCTTCACCATGTTGGCGATGACCGGTGCCACGCCGCCCAGCTGGGCGTGGCCGAAGGCATCGCGCAGACCCTGGTCGGACAGGAACTTGCCGTCCGGGCCCTGCACGCCTTCCGAGACCACCACGGCGCAGTAGCCCTGCTCCTTGACCATGGCCTCGACCTTGGCGAGAAACTTCGGCTGGTCGAACTTCACCTCAGGGAACAACACCAGGATGGGCAGATCGCCTTCCTTCCGCGCTGCGAGCGCGCCGGCGGCAGCGATCCATCCAGCATGGCGACCCATCACCTCGAGCACGAAGACCTTGGTCGACGTCTTGCACATCGAGGCCACATCGAAGCAGGCTTCCAGGGTGGAGACGGCGATGTACTTGGCGACCGAGCCGAAGCCCGGGCAGTTGTCGGTGATCGGCAGATCGTTGTCGACCGTTTTCGGGACGTGGATCGCCTGGATCGGGTAGCCCATCGTCTCGGCGAGCTGCGAAACCTTGAGGCAGGTATCGGCGGAATCGCCGCCGCCGTTGTAGAAGAAGTAGCCGATGTTGTGCGCCTTGAAGACTTCGATCAGGCGCTCGTATTCGGCGCGGCTCTGCTCCAGTCCCTTCAGCTTGTAGCGGCACGAGCCAAAGGCGCCAGAGGGCGTGTAGCGCAACGCCGCGATCGCGGCATCGGATTCCTTGCCGGTGTCGATGAGGTCCTCCTCCAGCGCACCGATGATGCCGTTGCGGCCGGCGTAGACCTTGCCGATCTGGTCCTTGTGCTTGCGCGCCGTTTCGATGACGCCGCAGGCGGATGCGTTGATGACGGCGGTGACCCCGCCGGACTGAGCGTAAAAGGCGTTTCGCTTCGCCATGGTGATGCTCCCTCCCTGGGAGTGCTAGGTAATCCGCGGGTTGCGGTCTTTGCGAGTCGCTAACCCAATGCGGCAAAAATCTGATCGCGGATGTTTTCGACCGAACCGATGCCGGGAATCCTGACGTGCTTCGGCGCACCAGGAGCGCCGGAGGCGGCCCAGTTCGCGTAATAGTCCACGAGCGGTTTGGTTTGGCTGTGGTAGACCGCGAGGCGCTTGCGCACGGTCTCTTCGCGGTCGTCCTCGCGCTGCACGAGGTCTTCGCCGGTGGCGTCGTCCTTGCCGGCGACGCGTGGCGGATTGAAGACCACGTGATAGGTGCGGCCGGATGCCAGGTGCACGCGCCGGCCGCTCATGCGCTTGATGATCTCGGCGTCGTCCACGTCCACCTCGACCACGTAGTCGATCGCCACACCGGCCTCGCGCATCGCCTCGGCCTGCGGGATGGTGCGCGGGAAGCCGTCGAACAGGAAGCCGTGTGCGCAGTCGGGCTGCTTGATGCGATCCTGCACTAGCCCGATGATGACGTCGTCGGGTACGAGACCGCCGGCGTCCATCACCTTCTTCGCGGCGAGTCCGAGGGGGGAGCCGGCCTTGACCGCGGCGCGCAGCATGTCGCCGGTGGAGATCTGCGGAATGCCGTACTTCTGCGTGATGAATCCAGCCTGGGTACCCTTGCCCGCGCCGGGCGCGCCGAGCAGGATCAGGCGTAGCGAACGGTCAGCCATGAACGCGGGCTCCGATGTGATGCGCTGATTGTTGTCGGCCCGTCTGCGCCGGCATGCGCCGGGCCTCCTCCTTCGTTATTCTTACGATTATATGCGCATCGGCCGCCGTTGTGGCGTCGTTGCCAGCGATTCAGGACGTGAATGACATCCGGGCTGTGGCGAGATCCTCTGCCGTATCCACTCCCGCGGCCGGCGCGTGGTGCACGACGGCGACCGCGATGCGGTGGCCGTGCCACAGGGCGCGCAACTGCTCCAGCGCCTCGAACGCTTCGAGTGGGCAGGCGGCGAGGTGCGGATAGGCCTTGAGAAATCCCGCTCGATAGGCGTAAAGACCAATATGCCGCAGCGCCGGCAACCCACGCGCCAATGCCGTGTCGCCCGCCAGTTCGGCATCACGTGGAAACGGAATCGGCGCGCGCGAGAAGTACAGCGCATAGCCGGCGTCGTCCAGCACGACCTTGACGACGTTCGGGTTCACGAAGGTCTGGCGATCGCCGATCGGGTGTGCCGCCGTCGCGATCGCGGCCGACGGATGCAGGGCGAGGTGTTCGGCCACGGCCGCGATCAAGGCCGGGTCGATCAGCGGCTCGTCGCCCTGCACGTTGACCACGATCTCGTCATCGGCGAATCCCTCGCGGGCGGCGACTTCGGCGATGCGATCGGTGCCGGTGGCGTGGTCACGGCGGGTGAGCATGCAGCCGACGCCGTGCGCTGCGCAGACCTCCGCGATGCGCTCGTCGTCGGTCGCGACGATCACCCTGCTTGCGCCGCTCGCGAGCGCGCGCTCGGCGACGCGCACCACCATCGGTTTGCCGGCGATGTCGAGCAGGGGCTTCCCCGGCAGGCGCGTCGAAGCAAAACGCGCCGGGACGACGGCGATGAAGTTCATGTGCAAGGGTCGGGCGAGGGGATGAGGCAGGAGTCGCGAGAAAACGACCTAGCGCTTCTTCCTCCAGCCCTCGATTTCCTCGGGCGTGAGGCGGCGCGCGTCGTCTTCCAGCATCACTGGAATGCCGTCGCGGATCGGATAAGCGAGCCCGCTTTCCACGGACACGAGCTCCTGCGCGGTCTTGTCGTAGAGCAGCGGTCCCTTGCAGATCGGGCACACCAGCAGGTCGAGCAGCTTGGCATCCATTATTTTCCCTGGAGGTGTTCCATCACGAGTTCATCGAGGCCGGGTGCGAGCTGCGCCTCGACCATGAGCGCCCACCAGTGGGCACGCGCGAAGCCCGCGCATTTTACCGCATCTTTTTCAGTCATCAGGACGGGCGCATCGTCGCCGAAGTCGAAGTCCTCGGCGCGGTAGGTGTGGTGGTCGGGGAAGGCGTGCGGGGTCACCTGCAGGCCGTGACCGACGAGATCGTCGAAGAAGCGCCGCGGATTGCCGATGCCGGCCACGGCGTGCACCGGCTGCCCGCGAAACTGCGCGAGGTCGCCGATCTTGGCAGGGCGCACGAGGTTGCACAGACGCGTGCCCGCAAGGCGCATCGCGAACGACGACGTCGCAGCGGCAAGCGTCGGTGCGGACGAGGACGCTGCGTTCACCACCACCGCGGTAACGTGCGCAAGCCGCGACACCGGTTCGCGCAGGGGGCCGGCGGGGAGCGGCAGCCCGTTGCCGTGACCGCGCTGACCGTCGACGACGGCGATCTCGACGCGGCGCGCGAGGCGATAGTGCTGCAGGCCGTCGTCGGCGATCAGCACGTCGCACGCCGGGTGTGCGTCGAGCAGGCGCGTGCCTGCCGCGACGCGGTCGGCGCCCACCCAGACCGGACAGCCGCTCGCGCGCGCGAGCAGCAGCGGCTCGTCGCCCACCTCCGTCGCACTTGCCGCGGCATCCACCGCGGCGGGCGCGCCCGCGCGGCGACCGTAGCCGCGACTGAGGATCCCGGGGGTGTAGCCGCGGCGTTGCAGCGCCGCGGCGAGCCAGAGCACGAGCGGTGTCTTGCCGGTGCCGCCGACCGTGAGATTGCCGACCACGATGACGGGCACGCGCAGCGCGACCGTGGGCAGCAGTCCGGCCCGGTAAGCCCCGCGGCGCAGCGCGGAGAGCAGCGCGAACAGACCTGCGAGCGGCAACAGGGCGGCTGCCACGAGCGGCCACACCGGCGTTGCGCGATACCAGGTCCGCTCCAGCAGATTCATCGGTGCATCCTGGGGCCCCACCCCCGAGCCCCGGCGCGCACGATGCGCTATTTGCTGCCGGAACGCGACTGCGTCGTGAAGGTGATGCGCCCGAAGCCGGCGACGCGGGCCGCTTCCATGACCTGGATGACGGACTGGTGTGTCGCGTTGGCGTCGGCGTTGATGATGATTACCGGATCGGTGATCTCGCCGGCGGCCTTCTTGAGCTCGGTCGCCAGACCGTCGACGGTCGTGAAGGCGACCGGCGTCTTGTTCACGACGTAGCGTCCGGTCGTATCGACCGCCACGTTGATCTGCTCCGGCCGATCGAGCGGCTTCTCCGCGTCCGCCTTCGGCAGATTGATCTGCAACTCGGAAAAGCGCGAATAGGTGGTGGTCACGGTGAGGAAGATCACGATGACGAGCAGCACGTCGATCATCGGGATCAGGTTCACTTCCGGGTCGTCGTGCCGAGCCCCTCTGCGGCGGAAGTTCATGGCTGCGCGGGCCTCAGACCTGGCGCTCGCCGTGCACGACTTCCACGAGCTTGATCGCCTGCTGCTCCATCTCGACCACCAGCGTGTCGACCTTGGCGCGGTAGAAGCGATAGAAGATGAGCGCCGGCACGGCGACGATGATGCCGAAGGCCGCGTTGTAGAGCGCGACCGAGATGCCGTGCGCGAGCTGCTGCGGGTTGGCGATGCCGGCCCCGGTCTGCGCGCCGAAGATCTCGATCATGCCGATGATGGTGCCGAGCAGGCCGAGCAGGGGTGCCATGGTGGCGATGGTGCCGAGCGTGGTGAGGAAGCGGTCGAGTTCGTTGCTGACGCCGCGCCCGGACTCCTCGATCGACTCCTTCATGATCTCGCGCGAGCTCTTCACGTTGCGCAGACCCGCCGCGAAGATGCGCCCCAGCGGGGAGTCGCTGGCGAGCCGGGTGAGCATCTCCGGCGTCACGCCATTCTGCTGGAATTCGTGGACGACCTGGGACAGCAGATTCTTCGGCGCCACCGCGCTCTGCCGCAGGGACCACGCGCGCTCACCTATAATCCCGAGCGCCACGATGGAGCAGAGGATGATCGGCCAGATGGGCCAGCCCGCTGCCTGGATGATGTCGATCACCGCACTGTTCCCGAATTTGCGAAAGGCGGAAATGTATCCTCGTAATGGCGTCTCCGCAACCTTGGCAGGGGATTGCGGCCGGCCCTGTGGAATACCGGCCGGGAGTCCTGCCCTTTTCCACATTTGCTGTGGATAACTTTGTGTGTAGTTTGTAAAAAGCATGCTTAAGTCGGGTCTGGCAAAAGAGTTTTCTTCCTGCGCCCAAAAAGTGCCCGCGATTTTTTGCTTGCATATCATCCATTTGGGGAAACTGCCCCGATTTACTTGGGTTTGCGGCAGATCGTCGATGGCAAGGCCCCGGTGTGTGGATGTTTTTGCAGCGCGGGGAGGCGCGGAACCCTGCTCTGGCGGGCATTTGGCACGGTACGGCGGTGAGAAATGGCGTGCTTCCTCGCTCTCCCGCACGCGTGCCGCGCAGACCCGCGCCGCGTCTGGCTTCGCGAGCCGCACTTAGCATGGAAAGCCTGTTTGCCGGCACCCGTGACAGCGTCATTAGCGTGGCGGAGCTGAATCGCGCGGCGCGCGGTGCGCTCGAAGCTACCTTTCCCTTGCTGTGGGTGGCGGGCGAGGTGTCCGGTTTCCTGCGTCACGGTTCCGGTCACTGCTATTTCACGCTGAAGGACAGGGACGCCCAGGTCGGTTGTGTCATGTTTCGCCAGCGCGCCGCGCTGCTCGGGTCGCTGCCGGCCAACGGCGAACGGGTCGAAGTGCTGGCGCTCGTCACGCTGTACGAGGCGCGCGGCCAGTTTCAGCTCAATGTCGAGACGCTGCGTCGCGGCGGCATCGGCGCCCTGTTCGAAGCGTTCGAGCGGCTCAAGGGCAAGCTCAGGAACGAAGGGCTGTTCGACGCGGCACGCAAGCGCACCCTGCCGCGCTTTCCGCGCACCGTCGGCGTCGTGACGTCGCGCGAAGGAGCGGCGCTGCGCGACTTTCTCACGACGCTCGCGCGGCGCATGCCGGGTATCGCTGTCCGCGTCTATCCAACCCCGGTGCAGGGCGAAGGCGCCGCTGTGCGCATTGCGAATGCACTGCGTGCTGCCGGCGAGCGGGCGGAGTGCGACGTGCTGGTGGTATGCCGCGGCGGCGGCAGCATCGAGGATCTGTGGGCATTCAACGAGGAGTGCGTGGCGCGCGCGATTGCCGCCTCGCCGATCCCCGTGGTGAGCGGGGTCGGCCACGAGACCGACTTCACGATCGCCGACTTCGTCGCCGACCTGCGCGCGCCGACGCCGACGGCGGCCGCCGAGCTCGTCAGCCCCAATCGTGCCGAGCTTGCCGCGGGCCTTGCCGAATACCGCCAGCGGCTCGGGCGGGCGGCGCGACGGCGCCTCGAGCAGCGGATGCAGCAGGTCGACTATCTCGGCCGGCGGCTCTTGTCCCCGGTCGATCTGCTGCGTCGGCGCGCGGCGCAACTGGCGCACCTGGCGAGCCGGCTGCGCGGCGCCCGGGCGCGCACGCATGCGGCGGCCGTGCATCGACTTGCGCTCGCCGCGCAGCGCCACGCGGCGTGCCGCCCCGAGGTGCTGCAGCGCGCCCGTCGTCTGGAGATCCTCGATCACCGGCTGCGCAGCGCTGCCCGCCGCCTGCTCGAACGTCGGGGCGACGTCGTCGGCCGCTTGGCCGCCCAACTCGCGCATCTCGACCCGGCCACCGTGCTCGCCCGCGGCTACGCCATCGCGCGCCGCCAGGACGGCAGCATCGTGCGGGCGGCCTCCGCGGTGAGCATCGACGAGCGGCTGTCGCTGACCTTCGCGGCGGGCAGCGCCGAGGTCCGGGTCGAGCAGAAGCGCCCGGCGTGAGCGGGGCGCTGCTCACCCACCGGCGGTGGGTCGCGCTGATCGCGCTGCTGCAGGCGTTGTGGCTATGTGGCGCCCGCGCCGAGTCGGAAGCGCTCACCGGGCGCGTGCTGTGGGTCGACGACGGCGACAGCCTGGAGTTGCGCGACGACTGGGGGCGGCGTTTCCGCGTGCGCCTGCGCGGCATCGACGCACCCGAGCGCTCGCAGCCCTATGCGAACGTCTCGCGGCGCAATCTGATGCAGCTCGCGCGATCCCGCCCGGTCACCATCGTTTACGACGGCATCGACAAATACGGGCGGCTGCTCGCCTGGGTCTACGTCGATCAGGGGGTGAGTGTGAACCTGCGCCAGGTGGAGGCGGGGCTCGCCTGGCATTACGTGTTCCCGGGGCGTCCCTGGACGGCGGACGACGACCTCCTGGCACAGGCCGAGCGGGAGGCGCGGGCGGCAGGGCGCGGCCTCTGGGCGCAGCCGCAACCACAACCGCCCTGGGCTTTCCGCCGCGAGCACCGGGACGAGCCGCGGCGTCCCGTGCAATGAAGCGGTGCACGGTTGGTGCGCTGACGCTCGGCGCCGTGCTGGCAGCGACGACCGTGTCGACCCAGGCTCAGGCGCTTTTCGACCGTCGCCCCGTGCTCATTGCCGATCCGGTTCCCGGCCGCTTCTCCGTGTGCCACGGGCACACCTGTTCGGTGGTCGTCACCGTTGGCCTGTCCGCCGCCGAATGGCAGCGCGTGCGGAGTGTTTTCGCGCCTTCGCCGCCGGATGCCGCAGCGGAGCGCGGACGCATCGCCGCCGCCATCGCGCTCATGGAGGACATGGTCGGCACGTATACGGGAACCTGGCGCGACCTGGGCGGCGACGTGAGGGGTTTCGCGCGACCGGGTCAGATGGATTGCGTCGACGAGGCCACCAACAGCACGACGTATCTGCAGATGCTCGCCGCAGACCATTTGCTCGAGTGGCACACGGTCGGGCCCGTCCTCAAGCGCGGTCACCTGCTGTGGGGTGTACCGCACGCGACCGCGGTGATCGTGGAGACGGCGTCGGGGGGGATGTGGGCGGTGGACTCGTGGTTTCTCGACAACGGCCTGCCGCCCTATATCGTGCCGTATCGCGTCTGGCGCAAGAACTGGTATCCCGAGTCCAATTGAGTGCCGGAAGACAGCCGCCCGGAGTTTGCCGTCAGTGCACGGCGAGCGTGCGCTTGGCCAGTGTCTGCGCGAGCGTGGCGTCGTAGCCGTAGATGTCGGGGAGGAAGCGGATCCTGTCCTGCGCGTCGACCACGGTGGTCGTGTAGAAGATGAGGATGGGAATGGGCTCGCTCACGTTCACGCGCAGGGGCTGCGGCAGGCTCATGGACGCACGGATGCGCGTGGCATCCCACGACGGACGGCCCTCCAGCGCGAACTGCGCGAGCGCCACCGGATCGGCGACGCGGATGCAGCCGTGGCTGAGGTCGCGGCGCGTGCGGCTGAAGAGCTTGGGCGACGGCGTGCTGTGGAGATAGACGTCGTGCACGTTCGGAAACATGAACTTCACGCCGCCGAGCGCGTTCTTCGTCCCGGGGCGCTGGCGCAGCCGCAGCGCGCCGCGCTCGAGTTCGGACAGGGTCGCGGCGTCGAGTTCGGTGCGCACGCCGTTGCCGACGACTTCCATGCCCTCGCGCGAGAGATAGCCCGGATCCGCCTTGAGCTTCGGCAGCAGTTCCTTGACTGCGATGCTCCGCGGCACGTTCCAGTACGGGCTGAAGTCCAGGTACGCGACATCGCCGGCGAATATGGGTGTCGGCGTCTTCTCCGCGCGGCCGACGATCACCGGCATCTCGAGCAGCGGGTGCGCGCCGGCCTGCATCGGGTCGAAGGCAACCAGCTTGAATTCCGGAATGTTCACCACCAGGAAGCGGCCGGTCGGCTTCGACGGAAGCCAGCGCAGGCGCTCGAGCGCGATCTCGATCTGTCGCACGCGTTCCGCGACCGGGCGGTTGAGTTCGGCGACCGTCGCTTGCCCGAGCACGCCATCGTCGGCGAGCCCGTGACGGTACTGGAAGCGTTTGACTGCATCGATCACGCTCCCGGAATAGCGATCAGCGTCGCGCCGCTTGAGCGCGGCGGCGTCGAGATCGCCGAAGGCCACGAGCCGCTCCTTGAGTTGCGGCAATCCCGCGAAGACGGTGCCCGGTGCGATCTTGCCGGACGGCACGGGAACCAGCGGCAGCGCCGGTCCCGCCGCGAGCACCTGATACTGCGCCAAGGCGCGGAGCAGACCGGCATAGAGCGGCAGATCGGGTGCCGCGCTGCCGATGCTGGCCGCGAGGCGGTCGCCTTCGAGGCCGCGCTGCAGCAGCGCGGCGATGTCCACGGGGCGTGCCTCGACCTGAAGATCCGGATAGATCCGGCGCGGGTCGACGCGGCCGTGGGCGAGATGCGACGTGTAACGCACCAGCGCCAGCGTGAGTTCGGCATCGAACACCGCAAGATCGTGGGCGGATGCGGCGTGGTCGCCGTGCTGCAGCGTCACGAGCCGCGCGCGCAGGTAGGGTGCGCCGTAATCGGCGCTCGCGAGGCCTTGCTGGTCGGCTCGTTCGAGCAGGGAGACGGCTTCTTCGGCTTGGCGCGTGGGACGGCCGTCGACGACCCAGGCGGGTGTGAAGCCGCGGGTGGCGTAGAACCTCAGCGCTTCTGCATCGTTTGCAGTCGGCGCGGCTGCCTGGGGCAGGGATGCGTGGTGTGCGAGCAGCGCCTGCAATTCCGCTGCGACGTCCACCGACATCACTGGCACTGCCCGGGAGTGCGCGGACGCACAGGCAATCAGTGCCCAAGCCAGGAAGAGGACGGTTCGACGCGCGAGACCCCGATTCATCTCGAACTCAGCCCCCAACGGGGGGCTCCGGTGATGGTAACCCCCTAATTATACGGGGTCGCTGTCGGCGCACCGCAGCATCCGAGCGTCGGCTTCCACTGCCGCCCCCAACCGGCTGACGGGGAGCCGTACGCAGCGTGCTTGCCTGTCCATCCATAGAGGACTAAAATTGTCCCCGTTCGTGGTGTACGGCGGGACCAGGAGTGGTCTGCCTGGCATCGCGGCCGATATCCGACCACCCCGGTTGCTCCCATGCTCAGACTCAGCAAGCTTACCGACTACGGCACGGTCATCATGACCTTCATGGCGCGCGCCGAGGGGCAGGTTCACAGCGCGCACGAGAGCGCCGAGCAGGTGGGCATTTCCGCGCCCACCGTGAGCAAGGTGCTGAAGATGCTCGCGCGCGACGAACTGGTGGTTTCGACGCGCGGTTCGCGCGGTGGCTATGTCCTCGCGCGACCGGCCGCTGCCATCACCATGGCGGA
>JAEUMW010000065.1 GCA_016791345.1 Betaproteobacteria bacterium
CCGCTCACGCTGGCGCCGGCGGGCAGTTCGATACGCTCGATCGCGAGGCCGAGCGCTTGCCGCAGCCGGGCGAAATAGAGCACGGTCACGAGAACCGTGGCAACGGCGGCCGTTCTCTCGTCCATGGTCCCCATCAGGTCACCCGACGCAGTCGCGGCGCCGCGCGCAGCAGATCGAGATGCGCGAGGATGAATTCGGCGATCGCATCGTAGTCTTCGAGATCGAACTGCGGCAGCAGCGTGTCGATGGGTTCGTCGGTCGCGATCGCGATGACGTGTTCGTCATGGCGGAAGAGCAGCGGACGCGCTGCAGCCGCGCGATGGATCTCGAGCTTCGGAATCGGCTGCCGCTTGAAGCCTTCGACGAGCACGAGGTCGCAGGGCGCAAACCGCGCGAGCAGTTCCGGCAACTCCGGTTCGGCCGCGTTGCGCAGTTCGTGCATGAGCACCCAGCGCTTGGCGGAAGCGAGCATGACCTCGGTCGCTCCCGCCTCGCGGTGCCGATAGGAATCCTTGCCGGGGCGATCGATGTCGAACTCGTGGTGAGCGTGCTTGACGAGCGAAACGCGCAGCCCCTCCATGACGAAGCGCGGAAGGAGTGCCTCGATCAGCGTCGTCTTGCCGCTGCCGGAAAAGCCTGCAAAGCCGAATACCTTCATCGCCGCGCGTTTCTCCTGTGCGACCTTGCGCCGGCTCCCTGAAAGACTGGCGGCGATGATACCGTCTCAAGCATCCCGCTGCCATGGCCAGGAAGCGCCGGTTCCGCAAGCCGCCGTGCGCGAACTCGGTAGTGAGCCTGTGACAGTCCGGCGTTCGGGAGGTTGCGGTCAGGGGACCTGGCAGGCGGCGGAGACTGGTCGCGCCCCCGCGCGTGGCACGGCGTGGAGGTGGCCGGCTTCGAGCCTCAACTGATGCATGTAGGGCAGGTCGATGATTTCCTGGTCGTGACACGCGACCACCACGCAGTTCTCGCCCTGACCGAGGTCGTGGATCAGGTCGAGCACGCGGTGGCGGCCCTCGCGGTCCAGATTGGCGGTCGGCTCGTCGAGCAGGAAGAGGCGCGGATGCAGCACCTTGGCGCGCGCCATGGCGACTCGCTGCTTCTCCCCGCCGGAGAGCTTGCCGGGGCGTACTTTCGCGACGTGACCGAGACCTGCCCATTCCAGCGCATCGGCCACGATCCGCTGGCGCTCACCGGCCGCGACGTGCCGTGCCTTCAGTCCGAAGCCGATGTTCTCGGCGATGCTGGTATCGAACAGATAGGGATGCTGGTGGACGTAAACGATGTCGCCGCGCAGGGCTTCCGGGAACCGCCGCAGGTCCGCCGCCCGTCCGTCGATCTCCAAAGTGCCGGCGTCTGCCGCGTCGAGGCCGGCGAGGATGCGCATCAGCGTCGACTTGCCCGAGCCGTTGTCGCCGGTGAGCACGTAGCTTTCGCCGGAAAGGAAGCGCGCGGCCACGCCGCGCAGCACCGTGCGGCTGCCGAATCGCCTGGCGACACCGTCGATCCGGACGAAATGGGTCGTCACGGACGCTCCCTCCCCGTCATGTCATCCCGCCCTCCCCCTGCAGGAAGGAGAGCAGCGCGTTGATGCCGAGCGCGAGCGCAATGAGGACGAACCCCAGCGCGATGCCCTGGGCGAACTCGCCCTTGCTCGTCTCGAGCGCGATGGCCGTCGGGATGTTGCGTGTGAGCCCGGCGATGTTGCCGCCCACCATGACGGAGCACCCGACCTCCGACACCACACGGCCGAAGCCGTTGAAGATCGACGCCATCACGCCAAAGCGCACCTCGCGCAAGGTGGTCCAGGCGGCCACGAATCGGTGCGCGCCGAGGCTGCGCGCGGTCTCGTACACGCGCGGGTCTGCACCCTGCACCGCGGCGAGCGTGAACACGACGAGCACCGGAAACGCGATCGCCATGTACCCGATGATCATCGCCTCGGGCGTGAAGAGCAGCTTGAGGAAGCCGAGCGGACCCTGGCGCGACAGCAGCATGTAGAGCGTGAGGCCGACCACCACGGTCGGGAAGGAGAGCAGCCCCTGCACCGCGACGACCAGCGCGCGCCGGCCGGGAAAGCGCACCTTCGCCATCAGAAAGCCGAGCGCGACTGCCGGCGGGGCGATCAGCGCGATCGCCACCGTCGAGCAATAGAGCGAGGTCCAGATGATCCGCCACAGGGTGCGATCGCCCGTGAAGAGCAGGACGAACGCCTGCCGCGTCGGCTCGATGAGATCCACCGCCTGCGCCCGGCTCGATCGCCCCTCAGGCAGCCGGCTTGAGCGCCGGACGTGCGTCGGGGAAGAACATCTGCTGACCGTTCACCCTGAACGCCGCGATGGCCTGCTGTCCTTCCGGCGAGACCAGCCACTCCAGCAGCGCCACGGCGCCCTTGTTGTTCACGCCGGGGCACTTCTGCGGGTTCACCACGATCACGCCATAGGGATTGAACATCCGGGGGTCGCCTTCCACCAGGATCTCGAGTCCGATCTTGTCGCGATAGGCAGCGAAGGTCGCGCGGTCGGTCAGCGTGTAACCCTGCAGTTCGCCCGCCATGGTCAGCACCTGCCCCATGCCCTGCCCCGCCGACACATAGGCCGCGCCTTCCGGTTGCGCGCCGGCATCCTTCCAGTAGCCCTTCTCCATCTGGTGCGTCCCCGACTCGTCGCCGCGCGAGACGAA
>JAEUMW010000066.1 GCA_016791345.1 Betaproteobacteria bacterium
GAGCGCGCGAAGCATGGGCGGCGTGGAACTACCACGCCGGACAGGGCAGTCCGGCAAGAAGACCAGTGAGCGTGAGTTATCTGATCAACAAGCTGCAGCCGCTGCCGTTCCGGACACCCGTCATCGTGACACTGAACCCGACGACTCCGCCGCGACAGGAATCGACCATCGCGTGCTTCGCGTACGCGCATCCCGCCTTTGATGGACCGGCGATCGAAGCACAACGCGCGCTGCACGCGATCCAGGGGCGACGGCACACCTGGTTCTGCGGCGCTTGGATGGGGTACGGCTTTCACGAGGATGGCCTGAAATCGGGGCTCACCGTGGCCAACGCCCTTGGATGCTACGCGCCCTGGCAGGCGCAGGAAGTCGCTGCATGAGAACTTCGCAGCAATGAGTGCGTTGCTGTTCTCCGGGCGTGTCATGCACCATCGCGTGCGGCCGACACGACACCGGTTCAGCTATCGGGTGTTTTTCATCCGCTTCCGCCTGGATCGGATGAACGCTCTGGCCGGGCCGCTCTTGTCCGTGGACCGCCACAACCTGTTCAGCGTGCGCGCTGCCGACTACGGTCCTCGCGACGGTTCGGATTTGCAGCACTGGATCCGTGGCTTGTTATGGCATGAAGGCATCGCTGCCGCCGACGGCGAAATATGGCTGCAGACTTTCCCCCGTGTGCTGGGATATGTCTTCAATCCCGTGAGCTTCTGGCTCTGTCACGACCGGCAGGGGGCGCTGCGCGCGGTGCTGGCGGAGGTCAACAACACCTTCGGCGAGCATCACCATTACCTCCTGGCGCACAGCGACGGTCGACCGATAGCGGCCGACGACGAGCTGTCGGCACGCAAGGTGTTCCACGTTTCGCCGTTCTTCGAGGTGCGCGGTACCTATCGGTTCCGTTTCCGTGCCGACCCGGGCGACAGCCTCTTTCGAATCGACTACGAGGACGGGCGCGGCAAGCTGCTTTACACGACCATTTCCGGGCGCGCACAGCCGCTCACGACCGGCGCCCTGGCGAAAGCATTCGTGCGGCGTCCGTTGATGACCGTCGGCGTGATCGCGCGCATCCACTACCAGGCGCTGCGGCTATGGCTGAAGCGGGTGGAGTTTTTCAGCAAGCCGCTGCCGCCGGCCCACGAGCTCACGCGCGCCGATCTCGACACAACCCTGTTGCCTGCGAAGACAGAGCGATGAAGCCATTCGAAGCCGACCTCGTCCGCAACGCGGTGCCGATGCCTCGCACATCGCGGTTGCTGTTGTCCCTGTTCTCGCGGCTGCGTTACGGCAGCCTGCGATTCTCCACGCCGGAAGGAGTCGCCTTCGCGTTCCAGGGCGATCTGCCGGGTCCTGCGGCCTGTTTCGACGTTTTGGACTGGCAGGCGTGTCGCGAAATCGTGCGCCGCGGTGACCTCGGTTTTGCGGAAGGGTACATCGATCGCCTGTGGGAGACCGACGATCTGGTGAATCTCATCACGCTCGCGGCCCTCAACCGCGACGCCGTGGAGAAGGCCATCTACGGCCGTTGGTGGGGGCAGATCCTGTATCGCCTGCGGCACTTCCTGCGCACCAATACACGCACGGGCAGCCGGCGCAACATTGCCGCCCACTACGATCTGGGCAACGACTTCTATCGGCTTTGGCTGGACGAAACGATGGCCTATTCGTCGGGCCTCTTCGAGACCGAGCCATCGCGCGCGCTCGTAGCGGCGCAGACCGCGAAGTACGAGCGTGTGCTGGAGCGTCTCGACGTGCGACCGGGCGATCGCATTCTCGAGATCGGCTGCGGCTGGGGCGGGTTTGCGGCGCATGCCGCTGCCTCGCGCGGGTGCAGGGTCCACGGCATCACGCTCTCGGTTGAGCAGTTGCGCTGGGCGCGGGCACACGCAGAGCACGCCGGGCTCGCCGATCGGGTGAGCTTCGAACTCCTGGACTACCGCGATACCGCTGGCAGCTACGATCACGTCGTGTCGCTCGAGATGTACGAGGCAGTAGGCGAGCGCTACTGGCCGGCGTACTTCGGCACCATCCGCAACCGGCTCAAGCCGGGCGGCAAGGCGCTGGTGCAGGCGATCACCATCGACGATGAACTGTTTGACCGCTACCGACGCGGCACCGACTTCATCCAGCAGTACGTGTTTCCGGGCGGCATGCTGGCGTCGCCCCAAGTCCTGCGCCGGGAAATCGAGCGCGCGGGACTGCGCGTCGGCAATGTCTTCGGCTTCGGCGCGGACTACGCCGAGACGCTACGCCGCTGGCGGGTCCGCTTCAACAAGGCGATCCCCGAAGTGCACACGCTCGGATTCGACGAGCGGTTCGTGCGCCTCTGGAACTTCTATCTGGCGTACTGCGAGGCCGGCTTCCGCGCGCGGTCTACAGACGTTTTTCACGTGGAGATCGAACGTGTCTAAGGCACTGATCGCCGCCCTCTCCTTCCTCTTCTGCGGGTCGCTCCTCGCCAACACACAGCTACCCGCGGAGTTGCTCCGCGAAGCACCCGACCTGCGCCTGCTCGGGCGAGGCGAAATGCGCTGGTTCGGTTTGCATCTCTACGATGCGGCGTTGTGGTCGAGCGCCGACCCCTGGAGCCCGCGGCAGACGTATGCGCTTTCCATCGAGTACGCGCGGGACATTCCGGGCAAACGCCTGGTCGAGAGCAGCCTCGCGGAGATGCGGCGGCTCGGCGCGAGGGACGAGGACAAGCTCGCCCGCTGGGAGACCGCGCTCAACGGCGTCTTTCCGGACGTGAGGAAGGGTGATCGTATCGTCGGCGTGCATCTACCGGGCAGGGGCGCCACCTTCTACCATCAGGGGCGGATGACGGGATCGATCGACGACGCCGAGTTCGCCGAGACGTTCTTCGCGATCTGGCTCGACCCGCGCACGCGCGAGCCATCCCTGCGGAAGGCACTGCTCGGTCTGCGGTGATCCTGGCCGTCGGCGGTACGGGGCGATCGCTCGATCGCCCGGCGCTCCTGGCCTATGGCAGTCTCGGATTGCCGCTCGCCATGGCGGCGCTGCCGATCTATGTCCATGTGCCGAAGTTCTACGCTGATGTGCTCGGCATGCCAATCGCCGTGATCGGATTCGTTCTTCTCACCGTGCGTATCGTCGATGCCGTGCAAGACCCGCTGCTCGGCTACTGGAGCGACCGCGGCTTCACACGCTTCGGCGGGCGGCGCTTCTTCATCGGCGCCGCCGCGCCGCTGCTCGCCTTCGGCATGGTGGCGCTGTTCCATCCCGAGTGGCGCGGCTCGGCACCACCCGCGCTATGGCTCACGGCCACGCTGATCGTGGTTTATCTCGGCTACAGCATCGCCAGCATCAGTTATCAAGCGCTCGGCGCGGAGATGAGCGGCGACTACGTCGAGCGCACCCGCATCACCGCGGCTCGCGAAGGTCTCTCGCTGGTGGGTGTCCTGCTCGCGGCGGCCGCTCCGGACCTCCTCGCCCGCGCGTTTGGCGAGCGTGCAGGACTCCCGATGTTCAGTCTCTTTTTTGTGCCGCTGCTGGCGCTTTGCGTGTGGCTCGTCGTCCGGTACGCGCCGCGTCCGCCCCGCGCCACCGCGGTGCTCGCCCCTGGCGGAGTCTTCGCCGGCATGATCGAACCGCTTGCGAATGGCCGCTTCCGCGCGCTGCTCCTGGTTTTCGTCCTGAACGGCATTGCCGCGTCGATTCCCGCGACGCTCGTACTGTTCTACATCGACGACGTACTGCAGCGGCCAGACCTCGGCGGAGCATTCCTCGCCCTGTATTTCGCCTGCGGCGCCCTCGGGATGCCGGTTTGGGTGCGCCTGGCTGCGCTCATCGGCAAGAAGCGCGCGTGGCTCGTCGGCATGCTCCTGTCCGTCGTCGGCTTCTTCTGGGCCTTTGCGCTCGGGCCAGGCGACGCGGCCGCGTTTGCCGCCGTCTGCGCGCTGTCCGGCCTCGGGCTAGGTGCCGATCTCGCCCTGCCACCGTCGCTGCTCGCCGACGTCATCGACCACGACGCCCGCGGCGCCGAAGCCCGTGCGCAGGGGGCCTATTTCGGCTTGTGGAACCTGGTCACGAAGCTGAATCTCGCCCTCGCCGCCGGCATCGCGCTGCCGCTCCTGGCGCTGCTCGGCTACGAGCCGGGCGCTGCAGCGCGCTCCGTGCTCGCGCTCGGCGTTCTCTATGCCCTCGTGCCGAGCGCCCTCAAGCTCGCGGCGGCGGCGGCGCTGTGGTTCGCGCCATT
>JAEUMW010000067.1 GCA_016791345.1 Betaproteobacteria bacterium
GCGATCGGCAGCCCGACTTCAGTCCCGGCCGGGCGTTATGCCAAGGGGGCGCTCGAAGCGGCGAAGCTGTGGGACACGCTGACGCCGAAGTTCGTCTTTGCCGATTCGGTGCGCCAGGCGCTAGCGTACGTGGCGCGCACCGAGGCCGAAGCCGGCTTCGTCTACGCGACCGATGCCGGCATAGAGAAGGACAAGGTAAAAGTCGCCGCCGAGGTGCCGGTCACCACTGCGATCCTGTACCCGATCGCGCAGGTGACGGCGAGCCGCAACCCGGCGCTCGCACGGGACTTCCTCGGTTACGTCCTATCACCCGCGGGCCAGAAGCAACTCGCGGCGTTTGGCTTCGCGAGCCCCGAGCCGCGCTATGCCGGCGGACGTTGATCTCGCCCCGCTCTGGCTCACCCTCAAGGTCGCCAGCCTCGCGACGCTGATCGCCTTTCTGGTCGGCGTCGCCCTGGCGCTGCTCTTCGCGCGCGTGCGCTTCGCCGGGCGCGACTGGCTCGACGCCGTGCTGACGCTGCCGATGGTGCTGCCGCCGACCGTTCTCGGTTACTACCTCATCGTCCTGCTCGGTCGGCGCTCCGTGCTCGGCCAGTGGCTCGAACGCACTTTCGATTTCACCTTCATCTTCACGTGGCAGGGCGCAGTCATCGCATCGTCCGTGGTCGCGCTCCCGCTCGTATTCAAGTCTGCCCGCGCAGCCTTCGAAGACGTCGAGCCGAACATCGAGAAGGCCGCCCGCGTGCTGGGTTCGAGAGAATCGAAAGTGTTCCTGCGCGTGACGCTGCCGCTTGCCATGCGCGGCATCCTGGCTGGGACGATGCTCGCCTTCGCCCGTGCGATGGGTGAGTTCGGCGCCACCCTCATGATCGCCGGCAATATCCCCGGGCGCACACAAACGCTGTCGATGGCGGTGTACGATGCTGTGCAGGCGGGAAACGACAGCCTCGCGAACCTGCTGGTGCTGGTGATCTCGGTCACCTGCATCGTCATCCTGGTCAGTTCCGGCAAACTGCTCACGCCGAGGTATTGAGACGTTGAAGCTCGCGGTCGACATCGACGTCAACCTCCGATCTGCGCGCCGCAGCTTCCAGCTCAACGTCGCCTTCTCGACCGCCGACGACCGCGTCGTCATCTTCGGCCCCTCGGGCGCCGGCAAGAGCGTCACCATCCAGGCGATCGCGGGGCTCATCCACCCGGCGCGCGGGCGCGTCCAGCTGGGCAATCGCGTGCTCTTCGATTCGGCCGCAGGCATCGACCTGCCGAGCCGCGAACGAAACGTCGGCTACCTGTTCCAGGACTACGCGCTCTTTCCGCACCTCACGGTCGAGGAGAACGTCGGGTTCCCGCTGAAGCGGCTCCTGCAGTGGCGGCTCGGGGCCGACGAGCGCCGCGCGGTGCGCGACATGCTCGACCTCTTCGAGCTCTCGCCGCTGGCGCACAGCCTGCCGCGCGATCTCTCCGGTGGCCAGCGGCAGCGCGTGGCGCTCGCGCGCGCACTCATCCGCGAGCCCGAGGTGCTGCTGCTGGACGAGCCGTTCTCCGCGCTCGACGTGATGCTGCGCGATCGCGTGCGGCAGGAACTCGCGGACCTGCAGGCGCGCTTCCGCATTCCGCTGGTCGTTATCAGCCACGACATCGACGATGTGAAGATGTTCGCGGAGACGCTCGTGGTTTATGGACACGGCAAGGTGAGCCACGTGCTGCCCTGCAAGCTGCTGCAGGATCAGCACGGCGA
>JAEUMW010000068.1 GCA_016791345.1 Betaproteobacteria bacterium
TGCCGCAGGGTCGAGCTCGAAGCGCGGGGTGTGCGCCTGGCGCGCGTAGAACTCGGCGAAATGTTCGAGCAGGCGGAGCTTGTCGTCACCCAGATCGCGCAGCGGCGGTGAATAGATCGTGAACACCGACAGCCGGTGATACAGATCGGGGCGGAAGCGGCCGGCCTTCATTTCTGCACGCAGATCCTTGTTCGCAGCGGCGACCACACGCGCGTTGCTGACCCGGGTGTGCGTCTCGCCGACGCGCTGAAACTCGCCGTTCTCGAGCACGCGCAGGAGCTTCGCCTGCAGCTCCAGCGGCAGATCCCCGATCTCGTCCAGGAACAGGGTGCTGTCGGCGGCATCCTCGAAATACCCGGAGCGGGGTTGCTGCGCACCGGTGAACGCCCCCTTCGTGTAGCCGAACAGGGTCGGCTCCATCAGGGTCGGCGAGATGGCGGCGCAGTTCAACGCGAAGAACGGCTTGCTTGCGCGACCGGACAGGAGGTGGAGCGAGTTGGCGACGAGTTCCTTACCGCTGCCGGATTCGCCTTCGATGAGGACCGGAAACGGCGCGCTCGCGTACTGGGAGATCTGCTGCTTCAGCTTCTGGATGAGGAGGCTCTGGCCGACGATCTTGATGTCGCCCGGCCCTGCCCGCTGCTCGGCCTCACGCGCGACCAGCGCCTTGGTCAGCAGGTCCTTGAGCCGTTCCGGCTCGCACGGCTTGGCGACGAATTCGATGGCGCCGAGCGTGCGCGCATGGCGGGCGTTCGCCTCGTCGTTCTGGCCGGAGAGCACGAGGATCTTGATGTTACGGGAGTACGCCAGGAGCTCGGTGATGAGCTTGAAGCCTTCGTCCGGGCGATGCGGCGTCGGCGGCAGTCCGAGGTCGATCAGGGCGAGCTCCGGCGGCTCGTCGAGCTGTCGCATGATGCTTTTTGCCTCGGTCCGCGACTGCGCAACCATGACGTCGAAGTCGCGCGAGAGGACGAAGTTCAGGGTATCGGTGATGAGCGGATCGTCATCGACGATGACGAGGCTGGGCTTTGCACGCTGGGTTGTTTCCACGGTGATTCCTTCGTCCTGACCGAACTGCGGGGAGGCGGCAAGAAAATTGTGCCAGATCGACGGGAATCCGTCACACGGGCGAAAACCGGGTTCGGGCATCGAGACTCGCATCGATGCAACGCAAGTACGCTTCCTCGAGACTCGTCGCTTGATGTTCACCCTTGAGGTCGGCGGGCCGGCCCACGAAGCGGATCGCGCCGAGATGGAGCACGGCGAGGCGGTCGCCGATCTCCTCCACGTCGGCGAGCGAATGGGACGTGAAGAAAACCGTCTTGCCGGCTTCCCGCAGCAGCCCGAGGCGCCGCTTGAGCAGCGCGCGGGCTTTCGGATCGAGACCGCTGGTGGGCTCGTCGAGCACGTAGAGGTCCTTGCCCGACAGGAAACACGCGGCAAGCCCGAGCTTCTGCGTCATCCCCTTGGAAAACGCACGCACCGGCTGGTCGAGCGCGGCATGGTCGAGATCGAGCGCATTCAGGGTGGCGCGTGCCGCATCTTCGGCGTAGGCGACCTTCTGCAGCGCCAGCATGTAGCGCAGAAAATCCCGCCCGGTGAGGAAATAGGGTGGCGTGAAGCGCTCGGGAAGGAACGACAATCGGGCGCGGGAGCGTGTCTCGCGATGGGGAACGCCGAAGATCGAGATCGTTCCCGCATCCGGTTCGCAGAAGTCGAGCAGGCACTTGAGCAGGGTGGTCTTGCCGGCGCCATTCATGCCGACCAGCGCGAACGATTCGCCGGGCGCCACCTCGAGCGTGAGGTCCGCCACCGCGGTGTTACTGCCGAAGCGCTTGGTTACCTGGTCGAAGGCGAGGGCGGGGGAGTTCATCGAAACGTTGGCCGTGTCATCCGGGCAAGTCGGCACCGACGATACGCGCCCGGGCTTGCATGGCGCAACTGCGAGCGCGATGGAAACGGGTTCAGGGTTGGGGATCGACCCGCAATATCCTAGAATGCAGGATTTTTCGCCCTCACGGATGAAATCCGAAAATCTCGTCGAACTCGAGGACGTCACCTTCGACTACGGCGGACGCCCCATTTTCAGCGACCTCGACCTGACGATCCGTCGGGGCCAGGTGGTTGCCATCATGGGCGGCAGCGGCAGCGGCAAGACGACGCTGCTGCGCCTCGTCTCTGGCCAGTTGCGACCGCGCAGCGGCAAGATCAAGGTTCGCGGCCGGCTCGTGCCCGACCTGAAACAGGCGGATCTCTTTGCCCTGCGCCGCCGCATGGGTTTTCTCTTCCAGTTCGGCGCGCTCTTCACCGACATGACCGTTTTCGACAACGTGGCCTTCCCGCTGCGCGAGCACACCGACCTGCCGGAATCGATGATCCGCGACCTGGTGCTGATGAAGCTGCACGCCGTGGGCCTGCGCAATGCTGCCGACAAGATGCCGGCGCAGCTCTCCGGGGGCCAGGCGCGTCGCGTCGCTCTGGCACGGGCGACGGTGATGGATCCGATGCTCATCATGTACGACGAGCCGTTTGCCGGTCTCGATCCGATCTCGCTCTCGGTCACCGGCAACCTCATCCGCAAGCTGAACGACGCGCTCGGCGCGACCAGCATCCTGGTGACGCACGACGTCCACGAGTCGCTGCTCATCGTCGATTACGTCTATTTCCTCTCTGCCGGGGGTGTCGTCGCCCAGGGCACGCCGGACGAGATCCGGTCGAGCGACAAACCGTTCGTGCACCAGTTCGTGCACGGCGACATCGATGGGCCGGTCCCGTTCCATTATCCCGGCCCCGACATCGGCGAAGACCTCGCCCTGGAGCCCTCGCGTGCTTGAAAGTGCCGCCTCGAGCCTGCGGCTGCTGGGCGAGCGCGTCATCGACGGCATCACTCGCCTGGGCTACGGCAGCCGCTTCTTCCTGCTCGTGCTGCTGCGCTCGGCCACCAGTTTCCGGCGCTTCCAGCTCACGGTGCGCGAGATCTACTTCGCCGGCGTCCTGTCGCTCGTCATCATCGTCGTCTCCGGCATGTTCGTCGGCATGGTGCTCGGGCTGCAGGGCTACGACACGCTGCAGCGCTACGGCTCCTCGGAATCGGTCGGCTCGCTCGTTGCGCTCTCGCTGGTGCGGGAACTCGGGCCGGTGGTGGCGGCTCTTCTCTTTGCAGGTCGGGCCGGCTCTGCGATCACGGCAGAGATCGGCCTCATGAAGGCAACCGAGCAGTTGCAGGCGATGGAGATGATGGCAGTCGACCCGATCGCGCGCGTGGTCGGGCCGCGCTTCTGGGGCGGCGTGCTGTCGATGCCGCTGCTCGCCGCGCTCTTCAGCATCGTCGGCATCTTCGGCGGCTACCTCGTCGTGGTGGTGACGATCGGCGTCGAGAGCGCCGCCTGGTGGTCGCAGATGCAAAGCGCCGTCGACTTCCGGGACGACATCGTCAACGGCGTCATCAAGAGTATCGTGTTCGGCATCGCCGTCACGGCGATCGCCGTGTTCGAGGGCTATGACGCACCGCCCACGGCGGAGGGTGTGTCGCACGCCACCACGCGCACCGTGGTGACTTCGTCGCTCGCCATCCTCGGTCTGGATTTCGTGCTGACGGCCTTCATGTTCATGGGAGGTTGAGAATGAGCAGAGCGACCCTGGATCTCTGGGTCGGCATCTTCGTCGCCCTGGGGCTCGTCGCCCTGGTCCTGCTGGCGCTCAAGGTCAGCAATGCCAGCACGTCCTTCCGGCCGGACCGGGAATACACAGTTTCCGCCGAGTTCCAGAACATCGGCAGCCTCAAGGCCGGGGCGCCGGTGCGCAGCGCCGGCGTGATGGTCGGGCGCGTGGATTCGGTCGGCTTCGACACCGCGAAGTATGTCGCACGCGTCGTCCTCAAGATCGACGAGCGCTACCCGTTCCCCAAGGATACGACGGCCGCGGTGCAGACCTCTGGATTGCTCGGCGAGCAGTATGTCGGCCTCGAAGCGGGCGGCGACGACGAGCGGCTCAAGGACGGCGACGTGATCCGTCTGACGCAGTCGGCGGTGGTCCTGGAGAAGCTCATCGGCCAGGTGCTGTTCGACAAGGCGCAGGAATCCGGCGCCAAGCAGTAGCATCGCAATCGTTCCAGACAGCGGAGTGAAGTCCATGAAGCATGTGATTTTCTCGTTCCTCCTCGGCATCTTCCTGGCGTCGGCCACCGGCATGGCTGCCGCCGACCTTCCGCCGGACGTGCTGGCCAAGACCACGACCGACGAGGTCCTGGAGGTCCTGCGCAACAACCAGGACATCCGCACCGATCCGAAACGCGTGACGGAACTCGTCGAGGCGAAGGTGCTGCCGAATTTCGACTTCAACAAGATGACGCGGCTGGCGGTCGGCAAGGGATGGCGTCAGGCCACTCCCGAGCAGCGCGAGACGCTCGTCAGCGAGTTTCGCAACCTGCTCGTGCGCACCTACGGCAGTTCGCTCACCAAGTACAAGAACGAGACGGTCGAGTTCAAGCCCTTCAAGATGGAGCCGCAAGCCACCGACGTCACCGTGAAAAGCCAGATCATGCGCACCGACGGCGGGCAGCCGATCGCCGTCGACTACAGCATGGAAAAGACGCCCAACGGCTGGAAGGTGTACGACGTCACCGTCGAGGCGGTGAGCCTCGTCACCACCTATCGCGGCTCGTTCTCCGACGAGGTGCAGCGTTCCGGCATCGACGGCCTCATCGCCAGCCTGCAGCAGAAGAATCGTGACGCCGCGGCGGCCAGGGCGGCGCCGGCCAAATGATCGATCGCGACGGCGACCGCTTCCGCGTGCACGGTCCGCTGACCCTGCGCTCGGCGGCCGCACTGCTCCGGCGCGGCCGCGAGCTTTTCAATGAGCCCGTCTCGCGGGTCGATCTGGCGGGCGTCGGCGAGATCGACTCGGCTGCGCTGGGACTCCTGATCGAGTGGCTGCGGGAAGCACGGGCGCACAAGCGCGAGATCGTCTACCTCAATCTGCCTGCCAACCTGGAAAGCCTCGGTACCCTGTACGGCGTGCTCGACCTGCTGCCGCGCGCGGAGGCACGCGCGCAAACCGCACCTTAGCCATCGCGTCCTCCGATGTCCGCGATCGAAGTGCGCGACGTGCGCAAGCGCTTCCGTGCCGTGCAGGCGCTCGACGGCGTCGACCTGGACATCTACGAGGGCGAGTTCTTCGCGCTGCTCGGGCCGAACGGCGCTGGCAAAACGACCCTGATCAATACGTTGGCCGGCTTGTGCATTCCCGACAGCGGCGCGCTGCGGGTGAACGGCTTCGACGTGATCGCGCACTACCGGCAGGCGCGGCGGGCGCTCGGCGTGGTGCCGCAGGAACTCGTCTTCGACCCGTTCTTCAACGTGCGCGAGGCACTGGTCATCCAGTCCGGCTATTTCGGTCTGCGTCACAACGATGCCTGGATCGACGAGATCATCGCGCGGCTCGGCCTTACCTCGAAGGCGCGGACCAACATGCGTGCGCTGTCCGGCGGCATGAAGCGGCGCGTGCTGGTGGCGCTCGCCCTGGTGCACAAGCCGCCGGTGATCGTGCTCGACGAGCCCACTGCCGGGGTGGACGTGGAATTGCGGCAG
>JAEUMW010000069.1 GCA_016791345.1 Betaproteobacteria bacterium
GGTTTCTGCATCGACTTCGCGCAGATTGATGCGGTGGGCGCGGGCGGCCGCGCGCACGGCTGCGGCGCGTGCACCGGTGCGCACGGTGAGCGTGTCGAAGAAGGCGTCGTGTGCGACGTCGCAGCGCAGGCGGCGCAGGCCGGCGGCGAGCGTGGCGGTCAATCGGTGCACGCGCTCGGCGATCGTCCGCAAGCCCTGCGGGCCGTGCCACACCGCGTACATCGACGCAATCACGGCGAGCAGCACCTGCGCCGTGCAGATGTTGCTGGTCGCCTTCTCGCGGCGGATATGCTGCTCGCGTGTCTGCATCGCGAGCCGATACGCGCGGTCGCCTTGGGCGTCGATCGACACGCCGACGAGGCGGCCCGGCATCAGTCGCTTGTGCGCGTCGCGCGTCGCCAGATAGCCGGCGTGAGGACCGCCGTATCCCATCGGCACGCCGAAGCGCTGGGCGCTGCCGACGGCGACGTCGGCAGCGAGTTCACCCGGCGGTTTGAGCAACGTGAGGGCGAGCAGATCCGCCGCCACTGCCGCCAGTGCCCCGTGCGCATGCGCGCGCGCGATGACCGCGGAGGGGTCGCGCAGCGCGCCGGACGATGCGGGATACTGCAGGAGGATGCCGAAGCACTCGCGCGGCTCGAAATCGACTTCCGGATCGCCGGTGACGATATCGATGCGCAGCGGCTCGGCGCGCGTGCGCACGACTTCGATCGTCTGCGGATGACAGTCGCTCGCGACGAAGAACTTCATGCCAGCGCTCTTCGACACGCGACGACAGAACGCCATCGCCTCGGCAGCCGCAGTGCCTTCGTCCAGCATCGAGGCGTTGGCGATCTCGAGCCCCGTCAGATCGGCGATCATGGTCTGGAAGTTGAGCAGCGCTTCCAGCCGCCCCTGCGAGATCTCCGGCTGATAGGGCGTGTAGGCCGTGTACCACGCGGGATTTTCGAGGATGTTGCGCAGGATCACCGGCGGCGTGTGGCAGTCGGCGTATCCCATCCCGATGTATGACCTGAACACCTGGTTGCGCGCGGCGATCTCGCGCAGCGCGGCGAGAACCTCGGTCTCCGTGCGCGGGGCGCCGAGGGCAAGCGGCTCGACGGCGCGGATCGCCGGCGGGACGACGGCGTCGATCAGCGCATCGAGCGAATCGAGTCCCAAGGCGGCGAGCATCGCTGCCTGGTCGGCCGCGTCGGGTCCGATGTGCCGGCGCTGGAAATCGTCGCTGCCTTCGAGTTCCTCGAAGCTGCGCTGCTCTGCGTGCGCGGGCCGGTCCATCACTCCAGGCTCTCGACGTACTTGGCGTAGGCCGCCTCATCCAGCAGGCTCGACGCAGCAGCGGCATCCTCGACCGCTATCTTCACGAACCAGCCGGCGCCGAGCGGATCGCTGTTGACGAGCCCGGGGTCGTCGACGAGCGCTTCGTTGACCGCGATCACCTTGCCGGTGACCGGCATCTTGAGATCGCTCGCGGCCTTCACCGATTCGATCACCGCGGCATCCGCACCCTGCTCGAAAGCAGTGCCGACTTCCGGCAGGCCGACGTACACCAGATCGCCGAGCTGCTTCTGCGCGTAGTCGGTGATGCCGACCGTTGCCGTGCCGTCCGCGTCCAGGCGCAGCCAGTCGTGCTCTTCGGTGAATTTCAGTTCGCTCATTCCGATCCCTCCCAATGCGAAGTGCGGGGCCTCCCGATGCACGCGCGCGTGCATGGCCCACCCGTGGCGGGGCTTACTATAGCCCATTCCCCGCCGTCGTGTGATGCAGCGCAATATCGACTGTCCAACTCGCATGCCGACGGCTAGACTGCGCCGGACGCCGCAATCTTTCCCAGGTCATGCCGATTCTTACGCTCAAGCAGGTTTCACTTGCCTACGGCCACTGGCCGATGCTCGACCATGCCGATCTCGTCATCGAGGCGGGCGAGCGCATCGGTCTCATCGGCCGCAACGGCACCGGCAAGTCGAGCCTCCTGCGGCTGATGGCGGCGCAGGGCGAGGCGGATGAGGGGGAGATCTGGCGCGCATCGGATCTGCGCATCGCGCTGGTGGAGCAGGAGCCGGTGCTGGACGAGGCGCTGACGGTCTTCGAGGCGGCGGCGGCAGGTCTGGGTGCGGTGAACGAACAACTGCTCGAATACCACCGGCTCGCCGCCTTGCTCGCCGAAGGGCACGACGACGCGGCGCTGCTCGACCGTCTGCACGGGGCGCAGGAGCGCCTCGAAGCGGGCGACGGCTGGCGCCTGACGCATCGCATCGAGAGCGTGCTCGACGCGCTCGCCCTGGCCGCCGATGCACCGGTGGCCACCCTGTCGGGCGGAGTGCGACGACGCGTGGCGCTCGCCCGTGCGCTCGTGCAGGCGCCCGGGCTGCTCCTGCTCGACGAGCCGACCAACCATCTGGACCTCGACACGATCGACTGGCTCGAGCGTTTTCTCTCCGGCTTCGAAGGCACCGTCATAACCGTGACGCACGACCGCCGCTTTCTCGACCGCGTCGCCACCCGCATCGTCGAGCTCGACCGCGGCCGGCTGGTGAGCTTCGGTGGCAACTTTTCCGACTACCAGTCGGCGAAGGCGAAGCAACTCGCGGACGAGGCCACGCAGAACGAGAAGTTCGACCGGCTGCTGGCGCAGGAGGAAGTCTGGATCCGCAAGGGGATCGAGGCGCGCCGCACGCGCAACGAAGGTCGGGTGCGGCGCCTCGAAGCGCTGCGCCGCGAACGCGCGGCACGTCGCGATCGCATCGGTCGCGTGAAGCTCGAGCTGGCGGAGGGCGAACGCTCGGGGCAGCTCGTCGCGGAACTGCAGCACGTCGCCAAGCGCTTCGGCGAGCGCATCGTGATCCGCGATTTCGGCACGCGCATTTTGCGGGGCGATCGGGTCGGCATCGTCGGCCCGAACGGCGCCGGCAAGACGACGCTGCTCAAGATCATCCTGGGCGAGCTCGCGCCCGACGCGGGCAGCGTGCGGCTTGGCACGCGCGTGAGCGTCGCCTACTTCGACCAGTTGCGGATGCAGCTCGATGACGATGCCGCGCTCACCGACGTCGTCACGCAAGGTTCGGATTTCGTCGAGATCGACGGGGTGAAGCGGCACGTCATCGGCTATCTGGGGGATTTCCTGTTTCCAGCGGAGCGCGCACGTGCCAAGGTCTCGTCGCTTTCCGGCGGGGAGCGCAACCGTCTGCTGCTGGCGCGGCTCTTCTCGCGCCCGGCGAACGTGCTCGTGCTGGACGAGCCGACCAACGATCTCGACATCGACACGCTCGAACTGCTGGAGGACCTGCTGCAGGGCTATCGGGGCACCGTGTTCCTGGTGAGTCACGACCGCGCCTTTCTCGACAACGTCGTAACGCAGGTGATCGCCGTCGAGGGCGACGGCACCGTGCGCGAGTTCGCGGGCGGTTACGACGACTGGATGCGCTCCCGCAGCGCCGGCGCAGCGGAGGTGGCCCGGCCGGCGGCGCAGGCGGCGACACCGCCGGCAGCGGCAGCGCCACCGCGAGCGCGTCGCAGCCGCCTGTCCTTCAAGGAAACACAGGAGCTCGCAACGCTGCCCGATCGTATCGCCGCGCTGGAGGCCGAGCAGAAAGCGATCGGCGAGCAGCTGGCCGACCCTGCGCTGTATCGCGAGCGCGGCAGCGAAGTCGCGCCGCTCCAGGCGCGCTTCGACGCCATCGAATGCGAACTCCTGGATCTTCTCGCACGCTGGGAGGCGCTCGACGCCGAGTCCCGCTAGAATCGGCCTCACAAGACGCCCGTGCACGGGCCCGGAAGGGAGCGGGAGATCCATGGACGAGAGCAAGAGCGAGGCAGCCCCGGAGTTCGTCTGGCCCGAGGTGGTCGAGGTCGGGACGGACGCACCCATGCGTTGGCTCCGCCACGGCTGGGCCGATTTCTGCAACGCCATCGAGGCCAGTCTCGCCTACGGCGTGATGTTCACGGTGATGGGCTGGCTGCTCCTCGGGGTCACCAAGGAGCCCGCCTACGAGCTCGCGCTGGTGACCGGATTTCTGATCGTCGGTCCGTTTCTGTGCCTCGGTCTCTACGACATCAGCCGCCGTCTGGAGCTGAAGGAGGAGGTCAAGCTCGCGATCACGCTCGTTGCGTGGCGGCGGAATGCTCCGGCGGTCGGCTTCTACGCGCTCATCCTGGCGCTGCTGATGGCGGTGTGGCTGCGCATCTCGTCGGTCGTGGTGGCGCTCTTCTTTCCGAAGGGCGTGCCGAGCCTGGAAGACATGATCGCGCACGCGGTGACGGAACCCGAAGGGCTCGTGTTCGTCGCCGCCTACGTGCTGGCGGGCGCCGGCTTCGCGCTGCTCGTGTTCGCGACCAGCGCCGTCTCGATTCCGATGCTGCTCGACCGCGAACGCATGGATGCACTGACAGCGATGATCGTGAGCGTGAACGCACTCAGAAAGAATCTTGTCCCGATGCTGCTGTGGGCGTTCATCATCGTCGTGCTGGCGGCGGCGGGCTTTGTCACCTGGTTCGCCGGGCTCGCCGTGGTCGTTCCGGTGATCGGTCACGGCGCCTGGCACGCCTACCGGGACCTCGTGCGTTGAGCGCGGGAAACTCCCATCTTGGGAGGTTCATGGCGGGGTAACACGTATGTCATTAGTAAGCGGCAGGGTGGGAGGATTAAGCCCCTAGGGCGCAGCCTGCACATGCATCGTCGAGATCATCAAGCCGGCGCGCCGCCTTAGGAGGAGCAATATGGAAGATCTGGCCCGCCTCAATCTCGTCGGCGAGTCATCCGCATTTCTGCGTTGTGTGGAGCTGATCCGGCGCTACGCTGCGTGCGATGCAACGGTCCTGATTCAGGGCGAGACCGGCACCGGCAAGGAACTCGCGGCACGCGGCATTCACTATCTCGGGGCGCGGCGGGACTTCCCGTTCATCCCCGTCAACTGCGGCGCCATTCCCGACAATCTCATCGAGAACGAGCTCTTCGGTCACTCGAAGGGCGCGTACACCGACGCCCGCGAATCGCGCACGGGTGTCATCTCGGACGCCGAGGGCGGCACGCTTTTCCTCGACGAGGTGGAAACGCTGACGCCGCGTGCCCAGGTCGCGCTGCTGCGCTTCCTGCAGGATCAGCACTACCGCCCGCTGGGCGGCAAGCAGATCATGGTCGCGAACGTGCGAGTGATCGCGGCGAGCAACGAGAACCTCGGTGCTCGTGCCCGGCGCGGGCTGTTCCGCCAGGATCTCCTGTTCCGCCTCAACATCATGGGGATGGAGATGCCTGCGCTGCGCTCACGGCGTGCCGACGTGCCGCTGCTTGCCGGCCACTTCGTCCGCCGCTTCAGCCGCCAGTATGGTCGCGCCGATAAGCCGCTCTCGCGCGCGAGTCTCACGCTGCTCGACCGCTACGAGTGGCCGGGCAACGTGCGCGAGCTCGAGAACCTGGTGCATCGCGAGTTCCTGCTGTGCCAGGGCAGCGAGATCGACATCGATCCGGCCAGCCTCGATCCGAACCGCTTCGGGCCGGGGGCGGCCGCCTTCACCCTGAAGAACGCGGACTGCTTCCAGGCCGCCAAGGCGCGGGCGATCGCCGAGTTCGAGCGCTCGTACCTCGCGCAACTGCTGACCGAAACGCACGGCAACGTGTCGCTGGCGGCGCGTCGCAGCGGCAAGGAGCGGCGCAGCCTCGGCAAGCTTCTCAAGAAGTACGGCATCGACCGCAGTCAGTTCGCACGCGACGGCGTCTGATCGCGCGCCTTGACCGCGGCGGTGTGTCGCCGCTTTATCTGGGTCCGATGCGCCCCATGTGGGTGTGTCTTGACCCACATCTCCAATCGCCCGTTCTGCATGGCTCCGCCACTGGGGCAACACTGTTACATGGGTCACAAGCAACCCACGCTGTGCCGCATGCCTGTGCGTAACACATTGAAGTAAGGCGACTATTGCTGCGGCTGCCGGCGGCACGGGGATTGCGCCTGACGGGCTCCCATGCTGCCACCCTGAAGCGGGAGTCGCGGGATGACCCAATCGCCCTCCAGAGTCTCGGATATCGCCATCGTCATCGGGCGCTATCTCGCCAGTCATCCCAACGCCTCGGACAGTCTCGAGGGGGTGCAGCGCTGGTGGCTGGGGGAAGGGGCGGTGGACGCTCCCGGGACGACGGTGCAGATGGCGCTCGACCGCCTGGTGAAGAAAGGCACGGTGGTGAAGAAGCTCCTGCCGGACGGCACCGTCGTGTACGCCGCGAGCCCTGCGGCCGCGACGGAAAAGTGAAGCAGCGGCTCTCGCTGCGGGAAAACCACAACGAGGAGGAGCGATGGCGCAGATTGCGTACGGCGTGAGCGTGCAGATCCCGAACGGTCCACAGGTCGCGCAGACCGGCACGAAGGCCGCGGAAGCCTACGACAAGGTCGAACTCGCGCTGGACGCGGGAGGTGCCGGCGCCGCGGAGGCGGTGATCGAGATCCAGCCGGCGGCCGCTGCCGCTGTTTCGCTGCTGCTCGTGAAATCGTCGATCTACGGGCCGGAGATCACCTACAAGCTCTCGGACGGCACCAACGACTCGCCCGCCGTGGCGCTCGACGCGCCGCTCTTCCTGCTCGGCGGCGCGGTGGCGCTCGCCGGCGTCGCGCCCAAGCGGCTCAAGATCAAGAACACCTTCGCGGCGGGCGATGCCACGAAGAAGGCGGCGATCGAGATCCTCGTCGGCCGCGACGCCACGCCCTGATTGCCCACCGTCTGCCCGCTGCTCTCGTCACGAGGAGACCGCACCATGCCTGCGACTTTGACCTATCCCGGCGTCTACATCGAAGAGCTGCCAAGCCCGGTGCGCACCATCACCGGAGTCGGCACCTCGATCACGGCCTTCGTCGGCCGCGCGCGGAAGGGGCCTGCGAACAAGGCGACCATGATCCACGGTTTCGCCGACTACAACGCCATCTTCGGCGGGCTGTGGGCGGACAGCGCGCTGAGCTACGCGGTGCAGCAGTATTTTCTGAACGGCGGGTCCGATGCGCTCATCGTGCGCGTGCACAACGGCGCGACCGCCGCCACCATCACCCTGCCGACGGCGACCGGCAACATCGTGCTCGAAGGCGCGAGCCCAGGTACCTGGGGCCGCGCCCTGACTGCGATCGTCGACCACGACACGAGCAATCCGGGCGACGCGAATCTCTACAATCTCACGATCGTCGAGGACAAGGGCGCGACCGAAGTGTTCCGCAACCTGTCCGCGGCGGCAGGTGCGCTGCGCCGCGTCGAGCGGGTGCTCAAGGACGAATCCAAACTCGTGCGGGCGGTGGTGCCGACCGTCAACGAGCGCCCGACGGCAACCGCCGGCACCACGGCCTCCGCCGTGTCCGGCGGGGATGGCTCGAACATCGGCGATGGACAGATCATCGGCAGCGACGTCGACCCGAAGACCGGCATCTACGCGCTGGATGCGGCGGATCTCTTCAACCTGCTGTGCATTCCGCCCTATCACTACGATCCGGCGGCAGCCAACCCCGATCCCTCGTCCGCGACCTGGACCTCGGCACTCGCGTACTGCAAGGCGCGCCGCGCGCTGCTCGTGGTCGACCCGCCGGCGGCCTGGAACGACAAGGACGATCCGCAGGACGCCACCATCGGTCTCGACTCGACGGTGGCGCCGGGCTTCGGGCCGGGACGCAGCGAGAATGCCGCGCTCTATTTTCCGCGTGTGGTCGCGCTCGACACGCAGGACGAAAACCGGCCGAAGGCGTTCGCGCCGTGCGGGGCGGTCGCCGGCGTCATCGCACGCACCGACGGCGCGCGCGGTGTGTGGAAAGCGCCCGCTGGCATCGAGGCGACACTCTTCGGCGTGGTCGACTTCAGCGTCAAGCTCACCGACAAGGAGAACGGCGAGCTCAACCCGCTCGGCATCAACTGCCTGCGTTTCTTCGACGGCATCGGACGTGTCGTCTGGGGGGCGCGCACGCTGCGCGGCGCCGACCGCCTCGCCGATCAGTGGAAGTATCTGCCGGTGCGCCGGCTCGCGCTGTACATCGAGGAGAGCCTGTACCGCGGCACGCAGTGGGTCGTGTTCGAACCCAACGACGAACCGCTGTGGGCGCAGATCCGGCTCAACGTCGGCGCCTTCATGCAGACGCTGTTTCGCCAGGGCGCATTCCAGGGCTCCAGTCCGCGCGAGGCCTATCTCGTCAAGTGCGACAGCGAGACGACGACGCAGGACGACATCAACCGCGGCGTGGTGAACATCCTGGTCGGGTTCGCGCCGCTCAAGCCCGCCGAATTCGTCGTCATCCAGATCCAGCAGCTCGCCGGCCAGGTGCAGGCGTGAGCGCCGCCACTTCGAGGAGTCACGACCATGCCACAGTTCACGGTTAACGCGTCCCGCTTCGATCCGTACAAGAACTTCAAATTCCGCGTGAAGTGGGACGGGCGCTACGTCGCCGGCGTGAGCAAGGTGTCGAGTCTCAAGCGCACCACGGAGGTGGTGAAGCACCGCGAGGGCGGTGATCCGAGCTCCACCCGCAAGTCGCCGGGGCGCACCGAGTACGAGGCGATCACGCTCGAGCGCGGCGTCACCCACGACACCGAGTTCGAAAAATGGGCAAACAAGGTGTGGAACTTCGCCTCCGGACTCGGCAGCGAAGTCTCGCTGAAGGACTTCCGCAAGGACATCATCATCGAGATGTACAACGAAGCGGGACAGCTCGTCATCGCCTACAAGGTGTTCCGCTGCTGGGTGGCGGAATACCAGGCGCAGCCCGACCTCGACGCCAACGCGAATGCGGTGGCGATCCAGACGCTCAAGCTCGAGCACGAGGGCTGGGAGCGCGACTACGACATCAAGGAGCCGGCCGAGCCCACCTTCACCGAGCCGGTGGCATGACGCAGCTCGTTTCCGTTACCGCGCGCGGGCTGCTCGACGCGTGGGAGCGTGCGCAGGGCGCCGCGCCTGTGCTGCGCCCGCTGCTGGTGCTGGAGGCGGTGACGCACGAGGACGCAGCCGCGCTCGCCGCGCTGCCGCTCGGTGTGCGCGATCGCCTGCTGCTCGATCTGCGACGCTCGGCGCTGGGGGAGCGCATGGCATGCGAAGCACACTGCCCGGCCTGCGCCGAGCACATCGAGTTCGACGTCTCGACACCGGCGCTGACCTGCGACGCCGCGAGCGCGGCGGAGCAGCGTTTCGAGATCGAGCACGAAGGCTGGCGCATCGTCTTCCGCGTGCCGACCACGGCCGACCTCATCGGCTGCGCGGGGCAGGGTGACGACGTCGCCCGACGCATCGCACTCGAGTGCGTGCAGGAAGCACGCTGGAGCAGCGTGGAAGTCGCCCGCGAGACGCTGCCCGACGCGGCGCTCGAAGCCGTGGGAGAGCGCTGCGCGGCGCTCGACCCGCAGGCCGACATCGAACTCGATCTCACCTGCCCGGCGTGCGGTCACGGCTGGCGCAGTCCCTTCGACATCGCGGCGTTCCTGTGGAGCGAGATCGAGGCGTGGGCGGTGCGCATGCTGGGCGAGATCCATGTCATCGCGTCCGGCTACGGCTGGAGCGAGGCGGACATCCTGAACCTCTCGCCGTCGCGCCGGCGTTACTACCTGGAGCGGCTGGAAGCGTGAGCTATCTGCAGCGCCTGGCGAGCAGAGCCATCGGCGGCACGCTCGAGGTGCGGCCGCGAGGCCGCTCGCGCTTCGAGTCGGCGCGCGCCCCGGACGAGCCGACGTTACCGACGCTGAACGCTGACGCAGAAGCGGCATTCACGCACCGGGGCGACGCCCCGGCGGATGGAACCCTGGCAACCGGAAGCTCGCGGCCGGCGGGTCAGGCTGCGCGGATGGCACGAGGGCGGGCGGGAGAAGTCGCGGTGCGACCCGACGTCCCCGCGCGGCCGGGCTTGGCGGCGGGGGACGCTC
>JAEUMW010000070.1 GCA_016791345.1 Betaproteobacteria bacterium
CGACTCCTTGGCCGTGCTGCAGGCGGAGAACGAGCGACTGATTGCGCTCCTGGAGGCAAACGGGATCGAGTGGCGTCCGACGCCTGAACCCAAAACGTCTCCTCCGCAACCCGAATCGTCGCGGTTCTCCACCGAGGCGAAAGTGGCACTCTTTCGCCGGCGGTTTCAGGGTCGCACGGATGTCTACCCTGTGCGCTGGGAGAGCAGGACGACTGGCAAGTCGGGTTACGCACCTGCCTGCGCGAACGAGTGGCGCGCCGGAGTTTGCGAGAAGCCACGAATCAAGTGCGGAGACTGCCCGAATCGCTCATTGATCCCGCTTTCGGACGCTGCCATCTACGCCCACTTGGTCGGTGACCAGACGATCGGTGTTTACCCGCTGCTGGAGGACGACAGCTGTTACTTCCTCGCGATCGATTTCGACAAAGCCGAGTGGAGAGAGGATGTTCGAGCCTTCGCCGGTTCGTGCGCCGATCTCGGCGTTCCGGTTGCGGTCGAGACTTCTCGCTCGGGAAACGGGGCGCACGCCTGGATCTTCTTCGCAAATCGCGCATCGGCCCGGGACGCCCGTCGGTTGGGCACGGCCATCATCAGTCAGACCTGCGCGCGCACGCGGCAACTGGAACTCTCGTCTTACGACCGACTGTTTCCCAATCAGGACACCATGCCCAAGGGCGGCTTCGGCAATCTGATCGCCCTGCCGCTGCAGAAGAAGCCTCGGGAGAGCGGCTTCACTGTGTTTGTCGACTCCGACCTGCGACCACACCTGGACCAGTGGGAGTTCCTGGCGTCGATCCAGCCGCTGTCGCCGCACGACATCGAGCCGACGATCGTTCGGGCCACAGGCGGCGTGCATCCCCTCGACGTGACCTTTGTCGACGATGAGGATCTGGCGACGCCGTGGAAGCGCACTTCGTCACCGCCTGCGAAGATCCCGGGCGCGATGCCGAAGTCACTCACCGTGACCTTGGCGAACCTCGTCTACTTCGAGAAGGCCGAGCTCCCTCAGCCATTGGCCAACCGCCTGATTCGCCTCGCGGCGTTTCAGAACCCGGAATTCTACCGGGCACAGGCCATGCGGCTGTCGGTGTGGGACAAGCCGCGGGTGATCGGTTGCGCCGAGAACTATCCCCGTCACATTGCACTGCCGCGCGGCTGCCTCGATGCCGCGCAGGACTTGCTGCGTGAAACCTCAATCCGCTGTGATCTGAGGGACGAACGCAACGCCGGCGAGCCGATTGATGCCCGTTTCGTCGGGACGCTTCGAGCTGATCAGGAGGCGGCTGCTGCCGCGATGCTCCATTACGACGTGGGCGTGCTGTGCGCCCCAACCGCATTCGGCAAGACCGTCACCGCTGCCGCGATGATCGCGCGCCGTGGCGTAAACACCCTGGTGCTGGTGCATCGAACCGAACTGCTCAAGCAGTGGCAGGAGAGATTGCAGACGTTTCTTGGTGTGTGCGGGGATGTGGTCGGGACCATCGGCGGCGGCAAGGCAAAGCCCACCGGCAAGATCGACATCGCGGTGATGCAGTCGCTGTCCCGCAAAGGCGAGGTCAATACCCTCGTCGAGAACTACGGCCACGTCATCGTGGACGAGTGCCATCACGTCGGCGCGGTGTCTTTCGACGCCATCCTGAAGCGATGCAAGGCCAGGTACGTGCTCGGCCTGACCGCCACGCCGATCCGGCGTGATGGTCAGCAGCCGATCATCTTCATGCAGTGTGGACCGATCCGGCACACGGCGGCGCGACCTCTCGACGTCCTCCACGACCTGGAGGTGCTGCCTCGATCATGCTTTGCTCGAATCGATCTGTCGCCGCAGTCTGGGATTCAGGAGGTGTTTCGGCACCTCGCGAACGATCGGGCGCGGACAGCGGCAATCGCCGCAGAAATCAGGAATGCGTTCGATCAGGGCCGCAAGGTGCTGGTCCTAACCGAGCGCACCGAGCACC
Source organism: Betaproteobacteria bacterium (assembly GCA_016791345.1). Taxonomy (NCBI): domain Bacteria; kingdom Pseudomonadati; phylum Pseudomonadota; class Betaproteobacteria; species Betaproteobacteria bacterium. Next base: position 1,956 of record JAEUMW010000070.1, read on the forward strand.
TCGACGCCATCCAAGTGGCGTTGGGTGCAGAGGCCCCGCCACGTTTCGTTCTTCACGGACGGATGTCCAGGAAACAGCGCGCCACGCTCATCGCAGAACTCGATGCGCTGCCACCCGATGCGCCGCGTATTCTGCTCGCCACCGGCAAGCTAATCGGCGAAGGATTCGACCATCCGCCCCTCGATACCCTGGTCCTGGCGATGCCCATCTCGTGGAAGGGAACGTTGCAGCAGTATGCTGGCCGGTTGCATCGAGAGCACGCCGACAAGGCCAGCGTTCGGATCATCGACTTCGTGGATGCCGGGCACCCGGCTCTACTGCGAATGTGGGACAAGCGCCAGCGCGGCTACCGTACGATGGGCTATCGGATTGCCGAAGCGCAGACCGTCATGCAGGTCATGCCTCGATCGATACATCCGAACGCGCCTTGATTGATGCACCTGACGGTAAAAAAACAGGCTGAGAAGTGAGTCGGGACAACAGCCTATGGCGTTTGATGCCGGCCCGTCTTGGTCGTGTCCCTTGACCGAGATGAACGCGCGTCGATACGATCACCGACGGTCCTGGGACTCGATAGAAGTCGATAGATCTCGAAAGCAGGCCATCATGGACGCGCCGACGGTTCTCGATAGATGTCGATCGATGGTGAAAGCTGCGCGAGGGGATCCCACTCGAAGTGGCGGTACATCTGACGGTAAAACCAACGCGGTTCGACGCGTTGCCCAAGCGAATCAACGGCTTGCATAAGCTGTTGACGATCGAGTGGGAATGAAACCCGGACCTTTGGGGGAGCCGAACGACTCCATAACTCAATGATCTAGCTAGAAAGGATGGCGAAAGCCACGCTGTACAAGAGTCCTCAGGCAGGATCTGACGTTCATTCGAGTACTTACTAAAAATCACCTAGGCAGGTCACCGTTTCCACTCGTCCCGCCACACATCAAGTGGAATTGGTGCGCTCAGTCCGTTCCGTCTCTTGGCACGTTGGCGCTCTTCTTGATGCATGGCGAGGGATAGGTACACAAGCGCTGACCGGGCCAGTTGCAGGAGCCGCAATGTCTTGGTCTCCAAGTCTGAGCGCGTAATGCGGTAGGCCAAATTGTCGTGGAATAGGGAGCCACCCGCAGGAACGGATGTCATGTGCACCTTTACGTATTTGTGCTCAAGGTGGTTTCGAAGTTCGGCCAAGGCACGAGCGTCGGGTTCTGTCGTACCCTTCACGTCCTTTTCGAAGAGATCTTTACTGAGCCAGTACAAGCCACGAAGCGGCCAGTTTTCTGACTTGGCGATAGGAACGCGCAAGGGCCCACCCTCCTTCTCGCGCCAGATCGTCCTAAAGCTGATTTGGCGTTCGGCGACACGCAAACCGAGGTAGAAATTAAGGAAGTACGCGATCTTGTCGAAGATCGAATAACCCAGCCGAAAGGCCGTTTTCGCCTTCTCGACTGAGAGTCCATACGATGGATAGTCGAGCGTGTTGAACAGCAATACACCGCGATCTGAGAAGTGCATTTCTTCCGAGTGCATCGCTTCCCACAACAACCACCGCGCTGAGGCGAACAACTGCTTGAGTTCGTTGAACATCCCGGTAACGATCGGCGGTTCGCCCGCCGGCAGCACGAAACTCGGCAGGCTCAGGATGTCTTGGGCGGCGATCGGTGCAGGATCGACATCGTTCAACGGATTGAGAAACAGCGTGTGCTTCAAGCACCAACGTCGATAAACCTGTTCCGTTTGCCCTTGGCCAAATGGCCAAGCCATCGGCTCGTATGACTTACGGATAGCGTCTAGGTCGTAGCGCTGAGCAATTTGCTCGGCCCGTTGCTCAAACACTTCCCGCAAGCCGCGATCGTCTAAAGACCCGTGTGTTTGTGCAGCTTCGGCTAGGTCATCGTGAGCTCGAAGAGCGAACACACCTTCATGTCCTGCGTCATAGAGTGCCGACGCGTAGAACATAAGCCCGCCACCCCGATTCGCCCGTGCCATCCAGAACTTGGGGTCAATGGCTAGCGCTGAACTCCAGCATGCGCGGGCGTCAACGAAACGGCCGACTGTATCAAACTGATTACCGAGATTGGTCAGAATCTGGCATTGCCGAGTCGGTTCAATCGCGGCAAAACCAGGGCCTTGCGCCGCACGACGCAGCAAGAGTATCTGCTGTTGGATCTCGGGTTGCTCGAAATCCCACAATCTGTCGCGTTCTCGGTAACGTCGCTGGTATCGGCATGCCCATGCATTGGCGCGAAAGTAGTCGAGTAACGTCCGGTGCTCATCTCTTAAACCGCAGGCTTCCAGTTGGTGCGCAAGTTCAAGTGCGTGTTCGACGAGGTCCAGATTGTCGGTATCGCAAGCCAGATCTACCAAGTCGCCTATAGTGTCCAGTGCGTTCGTGGCAGGTAGCCCGTCTAGATTCGGTTTATCGACGTTCTGGTTTTCCATCACACCATTCTCCCGCTTCACGATGAACTGGAGCAGCAATCCGGCTATCGCAACCTTCTCGAAGTGAGGTGGTGGAACAACAGTTCCACGCTGCCGTAAGTGCGATCTGGTTGGGGTCTATTCATTACGGCCGGCAGAAACAGGTGATATCCGCGCTCAAGCGGCCTCCCCAGCCGCCGCCGCACTGACCGTTGCCGGGCGCGAACGCGGGAGGAAGTGTCGCAGCGCCGGCGTGGTGAGCACGGTGCTGAAGATGGCCATGATCACCAGGATGGTGAACATGGGCTGGGAGATCACGCCAAGTTGGTAGCCGACGTTGATCACCACCAGTTCCATCAGCGCGCGGGTATTCATCATGAAGCCGAGGATCGACGATTCGGCGTGGTTGAAACCGGAGAATCTGGCGGCCAGGTAAGCCGCGCCGAGCTTGCCCACCGTCGCGAGCAGCACGGTGGCGGCGCACCATCCCCAGCTTGCGAGCGAGTCGAGCGAGCCGATGGACGTGAGCAGTCCGGTATACGTGAAGAAGATGGGCAGGAAGAACACGTTGACAAAGTCGCCGATGCGCTCGCGCCAGGCGTGGACGAACTCGGTCTCGTCGAACAGCAGCACGCCCATCATGAATGCGCCGAAGATGGCGAAGATGCCGACGCCGTAGGTGGCCATGGCGGCGGTGAAGATGACGGCCAGCATGAGTCCCAGCAGGTTCGGCGGCAGGCGCCCGTGGCGCGGCGGCATTGCGCGCACCGCACGCTTGAGCAGCGGTCGCACCAGCCAGGTCGACGCGCAGACGAAGAGCGCCACGGCGCCGACGCGTGCAGCGAACAGCGTGCCGTCCCATTGCGAGGCCGCGAGCGCGGTGACGAGCGCCAGCAGCAGCCAGCCGATGACGTCGTTGATGGCTGCGGCGCTGATGGCGATCACGCCCAGCGGCGTGCGCGTCAGGTCGAACTCAAGCATGATGCGGCCAAGGATGGGCAGCGCCGTGATCGAGAACGCCGTCGCGACGAAGAGCGCCGAGTTGAAACGATCTGCCTGCGGCGAGAGCACCGGCGCCGCGGCGTAGCCGAGCGCGAGGCCAAGGGCAAACGGCGCGACGAGGCACGACAGCGAGACCGACAACACGGCCTTGCGATTCAGTCGCTCCGCCAGATGCTCGAAGTCGAATTCGAGGCCGATCTGGAACATGAGCAGCACCAGCCCCAGGCTCGACAGGATCTGCAGGGGTTCCGGCGATGCCGAGCGGAACACGAACGCGAAGGACTGCGGCGCCAGCAATCCGAAGAGCGACGGGCCGAGCAGAATGCCCATGACGATCTCGCCGACGGCGGCTGCCTGGCCGACGCGGCGCGCGAGGATTCCACCTACACGACCGGCCAGCACGATGATGGTGAGTTCGAGCAGCGTCGCGAACAGCAGCGATTCCTGGCGGTGTACCGCCGTAGTGGCGACGGCGGAGAGTGTATCGGTCATGCAATGCCTCCGCTCACGGCGATGATCTGGCCGGTGATGTAGCCGGCATCCTCGGAACTCAGGAACTGTATCAGCGCCGCGACCTCATCGGGGGTGCCGGCGCGCTGCATGGGCACGAGCTGCGCGATGCGTTCGGCATCGAAGGCGGGTGCGCTCATCGGCGTGTCGATGATGCCCGGCGCCACCGCGTTCACGGTGATGCCTCGGCTCGCCAGCTCCTGCGCCAGCGCCTTCGTCGCCGAATTGAGCGCCCCCTTGGCCGCAGCGTAATTGACCTGACCACGATTGCCGATCAGCGCGCTCACCGACGAACAGTTGATGATGCGGCCCCAGCGCGTGCGGATCATCGGCAGCAGCAGCGCCTGGGTGACGTGATAGAAACCGTCCAGCGACACGTCGATCACCGAGTGCCATTGCTCGTCGCTCATGCCGGCGAGCACGGCATCGGCGTGGATGCCTGCGTTGTTGACGATGATCTGCACGGGGCCCGCTTCGAGTATCGCATCGAGCGCGCTCCTGACGGCAGTCGCATCCGTCACGTCGAAGCACAGCGGCGCCGCACTGCCGCCGCCGGCGACGATCTCCTGCACGATTGCCGCTGCAGATTCCGGTCGGGTGTTGGCGTGCACGTAGACGTGATGGCCGGCAGCGGCCAGACGTCGGCAGATCGCCGCGCCGATACCGCCGCTGCCACCGGTGACCAGTGCGCGCCGGGTCGCTGGAGATTGCATGAGGATCAGGTAACCGGATTGGCGAACTGCGCGGCGTCGAGCACGACGGCGGCGCGCCCCGACATCAGCGCCCGCTCGCTGCTGCGCAAATCGAACTCGTACAGAATGGTAACAGCATCCCCGCTGACCCGGCGAGCGCAGACGAGGACATCGCCGGGCAGATCGTCCAGACGGTCCACCAGCAGGCGCACGCCGCGCACCGAGGCCAGATATCCCGGCGGCGTCGCGGCAGCGGAGAGCAGTGCGCCGTGGATCGCCATGGATTGCGCTGCGTATTCGATGCCGCTCACCGCCGGCAGGCGGTCGCGCGAGCGCAGTGGATTGGACGGGTCGCGATGCGTGAGCGTGCGGCAGACGATGCTGTGCGCATCCCATTCGACGACCTCATCGATCAGACACATCTCGCCCTGGTGTGGAATGTGGCTGGCGATCCACGCGCGGTTCCGTCTCATGCGTCGATCGTCACGGCCAGGTGGCGTGGCGCAAGGTAGGGCAGGACGATCCCGCCGGTCTCGCCGAGCGCCAGGCGTTCGAGCAGTGATAGCGCGCGTGCCGCCGGAACGTTCTCGCGCAACGCGTCGAGCGCGGCGGCGCGCATGCGGCTCGGCGCCGCCTCCCGCAACTCCACGCGAATGCACATGCCATCCGCATCGACGTGGTCCGGCGCCAGCACGAGGGCGACGCCGAACGCATCCGCGAGGGGCCGCTTCTCGTGCAGCGGCGACGGATACGGCGTGTCGTAGCTCACCAGCAGCACCGGCTCGGCGCCGGTGACGCATTGCACGAGGGCTTCGAGCAGACCGGCTGCGAAGCTCGCGTCGTATGCGCAGAGCACGTTGCCCGCGCGCATGGCACCCGTGGCGATGCTCCAGTAGCCGGCCGGGGCGTTGTGCACGGAGTTGTGAAAGTGCGTGGGAGAAACCTCCCGCGGGCCGGCGAGGGACTCGCAGATCTCGTGACAGACGCGACCGTCCGACCCCGACGAGCAGAACACGCTGGGCAGTTGCGCCGGGTCGACCCGCGCCGCCTGCACCGCTTCCCAGCCGCAGGTGAGCGCGAGCTTGACCGAGGCGGTGCTGCGCCGGCGTTCCGCCGGCGGCAGCAGTTGCGGCGGCGTGAGCACGGTCGGCGCCGGCGTATAACCGGCCGCACCGCGCAGGATCGCAGCGCACTCCGGCCAGCCATTCAAGCCCGGACCGCGCACGCCGATGCCGCGTACCCGAGCGCGCATCATGCGGCGCGCCCGAAGACCAGGCTGCAATTGGCGCCGCCGAAACCGAAGGAATTGCTGAGCACGTGCGAGAGCGGCCTCTCCTGGTATCGGGTCGCGTAGGCGAGCTGCAACTCCGGTTCGATCTCCTGCACGTTGAGACCGGCCGGAACGACGCCCGCTTCCAGCGCGATCAGGCTGATCACCGCTTCGAGTGCGCCGGCGGCGCCGAGCGCATGGCCGGTTGCCGCCTTGGTCGAACTGCACGGCGTTGCCGCGTCGAAGAGGGCGTTGACAGCCTTGCTCTCGGCCTTGTCGTTGCCGGGCGTGCCCGTGCCGTGCAGATTGACGTAATCGATGCGCTCCGGCGTGAGCCCCGCCGCTTGCAGGGCTTCCTGCATCGCCAGCCGGGCACCGAGTCCTGCGGGATGCGGCGCGGACATGTGGTGCGCATCGCTGCTTTCGCCCGTGCCGAGCAGCGCCAGCGCGGCATCCCCGTCGCGTGGCTCGCGTTCGAGCAGGACGAAGGCGGCCGCCTCGCCGATGGACAGGCCGTCGCGCGCCGCGTCGAAGGGGCGGCACGGGCGCGAGGACGTAAGCTGCAGGGAGTGGAAGCCATACAGCGTGGTGAGGCAAAGCGAATCCACGCCGCCCACCAGCGCGGCATCGATCAGGCCGCAAGCCAGCATGCGCGCCGCCTGCGCGAATACCTTGGCACTCGACGCACAGGCGCAGGAGACGGCGGCGGCAGGACCGGCGATCCCCAGGTACTGCCGCGTGAAATCCACCACGGAGAAGGAGTTGTGCGTCGTCGCGTAGAGAAAATCCGCGGGCAGCGCGCCGTCGGCCCCGCGGTGACGGTAGGCGATCTCGGTCTGCAGGATGCCGGAGGTGCTGGTGCCGATGAAGACCGCGACACGCGCCGCGCCGTAACGGTCGATGCACGCCTGCACCGCCGCTTCCAGGCCGTCCTGACGCAGCGCCAGCAGCGCGAGCCGGTTGTTGCGACACTCGAAGCGGGCAAGTGCTGCCGGCAGTGCGACTTCGTCCACTCCGGCGACTTCTCCCACGTACGTGTCGAGATCGACGGTGTCGAAGCGGCAGGGCGCCAGTCCCGACCGCTCGGCGAGCAGTGCCGCGCGGGTGGCGGCGAGCCCGGCACCGAGGCAGCTCACGGCGGTGTGGCAGGTCGCGAATACCGGAGTCATGGCGCGCGCGCGATCAGCAGGGTGTTGGCGAACGAGCTGCCGCTGCTGCGTGGCAGCGCTCGGGCGTCGAACCCGCAGTGGCGCAGCAGCTGCAGCCACTCCTGCGCACTGCGGCAGGAGAATCGAAACACGCGGCGGTCGCGCACGAGGTCGTTCATGCGGTCGATCAACCGCGCCAGATGATAGGACAACGCAGCCCCGGCGTTGGCGATCCGCAGGACTAGCACGCCGCCCGCCGGCAGGCTCCTGCGGATGCGTTCGAGCAGCAGCTGCTGTTCCGCGTAGTCGATGAAATGCAGCACGTCGAGGATGACCACGGCATCGGCACCGTTCAAGTCCGCGGCGCGCATGTCCTGCACCTGGAAATCCGCGTGGTCGCCCAGTGCGGCACGCGCACGGCGGATGCTCGCCGCGCGCAGATCGACTCCGCGGGTGCGCTCGAACGCGGGCGGTTCCGGCCAGCCCGCCGGCCACGGACCCTCCGCCCGCTGTGACTGCGCGGCGAGCAACCAGGCGCTGAGCAGTCCCTGACCGCAGCCGAGGTCGACCAGCTGGCGGCGTCCGCGCAGCGCCCCCGACAGCAGCACGTCCGTGAAGAGCGGGTCGGCGGCGAGCTTGTGGCGCGCAAAGTGAAAGGCGAAGCGGTCGGCCTTGCGGAAACAGGCGCTGGCGCGTGCGCACATCCGTGCGCGGACGGCCTGCGCGTCGGTTACCGGGTGCGGTGCGTTCATGCGGCCGATTGGACAAGCGTCACCGGACGCAGGTCGGCGCGCCGGATGTCGGCCATCAGGAGCGGCAGTACCTCGAGCGCGACCGGTGCACCGGCGGGCGTGAGTGCCGTGTGGCCATCGTGCAGCAGCAGGATGTCGCCGGCGGCGAGCCCGCGCGCGAGCAGCCGGTGCACTAGCGGCACGTCGCCGCTTTGCGTATCGAAGCCGCGCCGCGTCCAGCTGGCGAGTTGCAGGTCGAGCTTGGCGAGCACGTAGTCGAGAAACGGATTGCGCAGACCGGCAGGGGCGCGGAAGAAGCGCGGCAGGCTGCCGGTGGTCTGCGCGGTCGCGTCCTGTGCCATGCGCACCTCGCGTTCCATGCGGCGCGGGCCGAGCAGCGGAAAATACCAGCGGTGATGCTGGCTGTGATTCTCGACGCGGTGACCGCGCCGGCAGATCTCGCGTGCGAGCCGCGGCTGCGCGAGGACCTTCGCGCCCACGCAGAAGAACGACGCACGCACGTCGAGTGCATCCAGCAGATCGAGCAGCCGCGGCGTGACATCGGGATCGGGGCCGTCGTCGATCGTGAGGGCGACCTCGCGGCGCGCTGCAGCCGGCGCCGGCAGCCGCACCCAGTTCGGGCCGAGCAGACGGCTGCGCGGCAGCAGCCCGGCGGCGCCGAGCACGGCGTGATTCGCCGCCACCGCGCCGAGCGCCCACGGCCAGCTCCAGGGCTGGCTCGCCGCCAGCACGACCGCGCCCGTGTGGAGCAGGGCGGAGGCGGAAATCGACGGCGCCGGCCGCCAGTTCATGTCCGTCGCTCCAGACCGCCCCACAGCAGCGCGGAACAGACGAGCGCCAGCAGCGCGCCGGGTGCGACGGTCTCGCCCAGCGCAGAGAGCACGGGAACGTCCGCCAGGGCGAGCGTGCCGAAGGCGATCACCGTCGTCGTGTTGGCGACGAGGAGCGAGGCCAGGGTGGCGGGGAAATCCATGCGCACGAAGAAGAGGGCGTAGTTGGAGCCGATGGCGACGACCAACAACATGCCCACCAAGTGCAGGATCGTCAACTGCCTGCCCGCGAGCACGAGGAGCGCCGTCACCGCGGTGACCGCGACCACCAGCGGTGCGAGCACCTGCAGCAGGCGGCGCGCGCTCTTCAGGGTGACGGCGAGCAAGAGGCAGATGCCGGCAAGGCCGAGCGCCGACAGCCGCAGGGCTTCGTGCAGATAGGCCTGGTACAGGTCGTCCGAGGCCTGCTTGAGATCGAGGACCGCAAGGCCGCTGACCGGGTGCTGCACGAAGGCTGCACGCACGGCCCGTATGTCCAGCGCCCGGTCCGCCGGCGCGTGCAGGGGAAGCAGGATCCGGAATTCACCGTTCGAATGATTGGTGAGGGAGTCGATCGCAGAGGCGAACGAGGTGCCGTCGAGCGAGGCGCGCGTCAGGGGCGCGGCGTGCCGCGCGGCTTCGACGTCGCGAAAGAAGGGTTCGAGCCGCTCTGCGCGCAGCGGCAGTCCCTGGAGGGCGGCACCCGTGCGCTCACGGAGTTCATCGGGCGGGGGCAGTGCGGCGCGGCGCACCTGCTGTGCGGCAAGACTGGGCAGGAACAGCGCCGGACTGTCGTAGCCCCCGATGGTGGCCGCCGCCTGCAGCGCATCCAGCACCTGGCCTGCCTGCTCGGCGGACTGCAACGCGGCTTCCTGCGTAGCAGCGGAGATCGCTACCAGTGCGCCCGGCTCGGCGGCCCCGAGTTCGGCCCGCAGTTGTGCGTCGATGCGCTGCGCGGCGAGCGGCACCGGACTCAAGGCGATGAGTTCGCTGTTCCAGAACGGGGCGCGATGCGCCGCCAGCGCGACGAGCGCGCCCGCGAACAGCAGCGTGGTGATCCCCCAGCCGGTGCGGCGGCGCGGCAGGTGGGTGGCGATCCACGCGCCGAGCGGGGTCAGATCGCGCACCGCGAAGTCCCGCGGCAGCAGGTCCGGCAGCACGAAGCGCGTGAACAAGCCGGCGCACAGCAGGCCGGCGATGGAGTAGAGGCCGAGCTGGGCAAGTCCGGGAAAGCCCGACGGCAGCAGCGAAGCGAAGCCGATGACCGAGGTGAGGAGTCCCAGCCGGATCGTCGGCCATTGCTCCGTACGCCAGCGCGAGGGATCGGCTCCGCGGCTTCGCGACTGCACGAAGAGATAGATCGAGTAGTCCACGGCTTCGCCGATGAGCGTGGCACCGAACCCCAGCGTCACCCCATGCACCATGCCGAACCCCAGCGCCACGGCGGCGATGCCGGCGAGCGCGCCGCACGCGACCGGCAGCAGGCCGAGCGCGAGCGCAGTGAACGAGCGATAGGTGGCGTACAGCAGGGCGAAGATGGCGAGCGCGCTGAACACCGCGAGCCGTTTCGCCGCGTGCTCGATGCCGTCGCGTGCGGCCACGGCGAATACCCCGGGTCCGGAAACGATCAGGCGCAATCCCGGGTCGGCGTGCGCTTCGAAGGTGCGGCGCACTTCCGCAATGGCACGGGCCTGCGCGTCGGTGTCGGCGCCGGCGGCCGCGGTCTGCGCCAGCAGCAGGGCGCGTTCTCCCGAGGGCGAGACCCAGACGCCGCGATCGCGATGCGGCGGCACTTGGCGCTGCAGCCGGGCGACGATGGCCAGCACCTCACCGGTCGGATCGGCGGCGAACAGCGGTTTCAGCAGCGCGCCCGCGGGGGAGGTGAGCGCGTCGATCGAATCCGCGACGGCGGCATTGATCCCGCTGACCTCGAAGCGCTCCCGCGTCACCGCGGGGCTCAGCACGTAGCGGTGTTCGAACAGGAAACGCTGGTCGGCCGCTGCGTCTGCCGGCGTGCCATTGTCGACGCGGGCGAAGACGGGGTCCGCGCGCAGCGCCGTCGCCAGCGCCTGCGAAGTCCGTACGCGCGCTTCCGGTGCGCCGCCTTCGATGGCGATGAGCAGCACCCGCGAGAGCGGTCCGTCGCGCAGCTGGTCCACCAGCAGCGCCTGCTCCGGCGTCGCATGCCGCGGCAGGAAGGCCGAAAGATCGGTGCTGTAGTGCGCGCGGAGCACCACATACGCCGCGCCGGCCAGCAGCACTGCCGCCGCGAGCACCCGCCAGCGGGCAGCTTTGCTCATGGAGCCGCCGGCCCGATCGACAGCTCGGAGCGGTCGCCATCGGCCTGCAGGATGTCCATGCGATCGATCCGGCCGCTGCGGCCGCGGATCTCGATCTGCCTGACACCGCCCGCGTCTGGTGCCTCGAGCGGCGTGAGCCGCAGCGTCCAGCCTTCGAGGGTGCCGGACATCTCGACGCGGAAGTGCCGTTCGAGTCGCGCGCGATCGCCGGCCAGCGTGGCGCGGATGCTGTCGATGAACGGCGCCGCCTGCGGAAACTCCGCGAGCGTCACCACGTGCTTGCGGCTGCCCTGTTCGACCGTAAGCACGTCGCCTTGCGCCGAGAGGGTCATGGGGCGCGGCTTGAGCGTGCGCTTGACGAGCAGATCGGGCGGCTCGAAGACGAGCTCGCCGGAGGATTGCGCGGGCTCGTCCAGCACCGCCGTGTAGTGCCTCTCGGTGAAGCTCACGCGTCCATGCGGCGTGCGTTCGAGTTCTGCCATCAGCGCGTCGATAGCGTCAGCCGCCTGTGCGGTGGCGACACGGAGTGCGAGGCCGGCGAGAAGAATGCTGAGACTAGCCGTCGTGCGCCTGCGGCGGCCAAAATTCGAAGAAGTTGAACCAGTCATAAGGATCGAGGCGGCAGTACTTTTCCAGCAGGCCGACATAGCGGTCGACGGCCGCTGCCACGCAGGCATCGCGCTCGGCGCGGGAAACCGCGGAAAAGTCTGCCACAGCTTCGAACACGAGGTGGTAGCGATTGCCGCCGCGATACAACCCCGCCATGAAGATGACCGGACGCCGCAGGATGGCGGCGGCGCGCATCGGGCCGAGCGGAAAGTCGGCGGGCGCGCCGAGGAAGGGGACGCGTCGCACCGGTTCCTCAGCCAGCGTGCGGTCGGCCAGAAAGCCGACGAAAGCGCCCTCGTCCAGTCGCTCGCCGATGCGCAGCATGGAGCCGATGTCACCCAGCGGCTCGATCTCCGGCGGGGAATCGGGGCAGATGGCCGCCAGCGCCGCATTGAGCTGGCGCGCATTCTCCTCGTACATGGCCATCACCACCGCCAGGCCTGCGCGATGCCGCCCCAACGCGCGCATGACCTCGAAGCTGCCGAGGTGAGCGCCGAGCAGAACGCCGCCGCGCCCGGCCCGTATCGCCTCACGCAGCAGCGGTTCACCTTCGATCGAGATGTCGAATTCGTGGAAGCGGTCGTTGAGCAGGAATACCCGGTCGTGAATCGTGGTGGCGAAGTACAGCACCTGCCGGAAGCGGTCGCGTGCAGCAGGACGGCGGCCGAGTGCTCGGCGCAGATAGCCGCGCGAACTGCGCCGCGCACGCGGCGCGAACAGGAAGAAATACAGTGCGATGGCGTACAGGATGACGCGCGTCGGGCGACGTCCGCAGCGCAGCGACAAGGCGATCATGGCACGCAGGAGCGCGCCGCTGCCGCGCTCCCGGCGGCGCGTCCACTCGGCGTTCGCGGCCTTCATGCCGGGCCGAAGGTGCCGCGCGCCACGATCTCATTCGCGGCGCGGATGCGCCACTTCACCGTTTCGCCCGCGGCTGCCTCGTGCTCGACGTGCAAGACATCGCCGGGCCGCACCACCCGCAGGAACTTGGCGGAGAGGATCTGCCAGCGCTGCGGCGGATAACAGCGGGAGGTCGCCACGCAGTGCAGGGCCGCGTCCAGCAGCACGACGCCGGGCAGGACCGGGTTGCCGGGAAAGTGACCGGCATAGGCCGGATGATCTGCGGCGAGCCGCAGCTCGGATACGACTTTCACAGCCGCGGCTCAGCCGTCGTGCTCGCGTTCGAGGAGGGAGCGCGCCAGCGCCTGCAGCGCGTCCTGCGACAGTTTGCCGGTTGCGTTGCGGGGCAGTCGCTCGACGAACAGCAGGGGACGCGGCAGGAAGACGGCGTCGATGCGCGAGCGCAGCGCCTGCAGGATGGTAGGCGCGTCGAGGGTGGGGGCGACCACCAGCGCGCCGAGCCGGCTCACGCCGACTTCGGACGGCAGCGGCTCGCGCAGAAAGAAGGCACCGTCCACCACGCCGTCGATGGCGTTGAGCTGGTGGTTGAGATAACCGAAGGAACCGCGCTTGCCGGCGATGTTGACCAGATCCGTGTTGCGGCCGTGGAGATGGAAATAGTGCTCGCCGATCGGCTCGAGAATGTCGTTCAGCGCGGTGCGCGTTTCGACGTGGCCGCCTTCGGCGAAGGCCTGCCCGCCCTCGAGTTGCAGCCGCACCCCGGGCCAGAGGTGCCACCGCGCGTCGCGCGTGGTCAGCCGCGAGGCGATCTGCCCGGTCTCGGTGGCGCCGTAGATTTCGACGAGCGGTGCCTGGAACGCTGCCTCGGCCTGTCCTGCCAGCGCATCGGCCAGGGGTGCGGTTGCGCATACGCACAGGTCGACCGACGGCAGCGTCACGCCGCAATTGAGCAAGGCGCGCAGGTGTATGGGCGTGGTGACCAGCACGCGCGGACGTGGCAGCTTGGACAGCGCGAGTGCGATGTCCGCCGGATAGAACGGCCGCTCGGCGCAGAGGGCAGCGCCGCTGGCGAGCGGCATCAGCACGGTGGTCTCGAAGCCGTACATGTGCTGCGGTGGCACCGTGCCGAGGATGGCGGGCAGATGAGTGCGATCGATGCCGAGACGCTCGGCCTCGGCGCACACCGAGAGGAGCAGATTGCCCCAGGTCTTGGCGTGCGGGACGGGCGCGCCGGTGGAGCCCGAGGTAAAGACGAGGGCGGCGAGGCCGCCGGGGTCGATCCGGGGCACTTGCCAGTTCCCCACGGCCGGGCGGAGGACAGCGGGGTAGACCAGCCGCGGCAGATCGATGGTGCAGCCGGGGTCGTCCGTGAGACAGTGCGCGTCAGCGGCGAACTCGCGCAGCCAGCGGATGACCTCCGGCGTGTGGGTGGAGGGCAGCAGACTCACCTTGCCCGTGACGAGCGCGGCGCACAGTCCCACGGCGAAGTGGTAGCGATCGGCGCATGCGTTGAGCAGGTGCCGGCCCGGCGGCAGGATTGCTGCCACCTGCTGCAGCTCGGCGAGAAAGCGCGCGGCGGTGATCGCCTTGCCGTGCCGATAGGCGATGGTGGAATCGGACGCGTGACCGATCAGCGGGACGGGCGAGTCGAATCCCACGGTGGCCGCGCGTTGCCGGGGGATCAGCGCCGCGCCGCGTACAGGCGCAGGGCGGCGAACAGGCTGGCATGCGCGGTGCTGCGCAGGACCCGATGGCGCACGGCGTACTCGCCGACGAACATCGCGGCCACCAGAGGCAGGGCCCACAGATTGGTGAACGCCGCCCAGACCCGCAGCGGCGCGATGACGAAAAGCAGCACGCCCCCGATGCCCATGCCGGCAAAGAAGAGACTCCAGGCGAGGGTGACGCGTCGCGTATAGCGCTGCTCGGCCGGCGTGAGCGGCCCGTGCAGGCGGTCCGCCCACTCGGTGCACAGCGGCACGCGGTGCGCGCACAGCGTGCGCGCGAACATGACGAAGAGCAGTCCCCACATCGCAATCTGCTGGATGAGCACGAGGAGCGGCGCATTGCGTTCCAGCGCGGGCCACGTCAACGAGATCGCTGCGACGGCGATGGCGGCGACGGCTGCGGCGGCGGTCGCTCCGCGCACGCGCCAGGCAAGGCCGGTGAGCATGAGAAGCAGCGGCGTCAGCGCAAGGCTGGCGGCGAGAACCGGCACGGAATGCGCGGTGCCGAAGTAACAGGCGAGGTCATAGGCGACGGCGCCTGCCGCCAGCACGAGCACTCCCGAGTCGATCCGCCTCATTCGCTCCGATGCGCCGCGATGTAGTCGCAGAGCGCCTGCAGGGACGCAAAGATCTTCACGTTGTCGCTGTTGTTCGCGCGCAGTTGCACGCCGTAACGCTTGGAGACCACCAGCGCCAGTTCGAGAATGTCGATGGAATCGAGGCCCAGGCCTTCGCCGTACAGCGGCGCCTGCGGATCGATATCGCCAGCGTCGACTTCCAGATTGAGTGACCCGACCAGGAGCTGCGCGACTTCGTGCAGCAACGCGGCGTCTGCCAGCGGCCCGGTCGACTCCCTTCGCGATGCGTTCTCGGACATCGGGCCAATATACTATAGGCCCCGAGTCCTGTTCCACCGGCGCGCCAGGAGCCCGGGCAGGCGCAGCAGGAAGCCTGCGAAAAGGCGGATGTGCATCCAGGTCAGCAGGGCGTTGTCGCGCCCGTACCTGAAATGCGACACGCCACCCTGCTCGGGCCGCAGGTAGCGGACGGCGGTCGGCATATTCCGCGGCGTGACCCCGTGCCACACCATGCGCACGACGGCCTCCGTGTCGAAATCGAAGCGTCGCATCCAGCGGCTCGACCGCATGATCGACACGAGCGGCGCGATGGGATAGACCCTGAAGCCGAAGAGCGAATCGTGCACGCCGCTCCACAGCGTTTCCAGGTTGGTCCAGAAGTTGGAGACGCGCCGGCCGCGCACGCGGATCCGCGGCGCACTCGCATCGAACACCGGTTCACCGAGGATCATGCTGTCCGGATGTTCCCGCGAAGCGGCCATGAAGTCGCCGATGCGCTCGGCGGGGTGCTGGCCATCGGCATCCATGGTGAGGGCATGTGTGAAGCCCGCTGCCTGCGCGGCGGCGAGGCCGGCGAAAACGGCGGCACCCTTGCCGGCATTCCTGGGCTGGATCAGAACCGACAGGCCGGAGTCATGCCGTGCCATGCGCGCGAGTTCTTCGGTGGTGCCATCCGTGCTGCCATCGACGACGACCCACACCGGAGACCACTGGGCACGGGCGTTGCGCACGGTGTCGTAGACCAGCGGGCCGGGATTGTAGCTGGGGATCAGTACCAGGTGGGTCGTGCTCGGCGTGCTCACGCGTCCGGTGCTGCCGCGAATTCCGAACGCGGTGGAGCGCGCCGCTTGAGCCAGAGATTCTGCGGCGCGTTGGCCAGCTCCGCGGCGAAGTACTGCTGCAGTTCGGCGACGAGTGCCGCGGCGTCCTCCGGCGGATCGAAGCGCTTGCCGAGCCGCACGCGGTAGGTGATCGGCAGTGTCGGGCGCTGAAACAGCGGCCAGCCCTTGCCCAGGTAGGGAGAATCGGTTTCCACCAGCAGCGTCTGCACGGGAACCCGCGCGTGCTTCGCGATCACGCCGATGCTCGACTTGAGCGGATTGATGGGCGGCCGCTGCGTGCGCGTGCCTTCGGGGAACAGCAGCAGCACGCTGCCGCTTTGCAGTTGCCGCACCGCCTCCTTGATCATCTGGCGCGGCGAATCGTTGCCGATATAGCGCGCGAGCCGTGCGCCGGCACCGAGGAAGGGATTGCGCATGAGCGCGGACTTCATTACGCACACGATATTCGGGTGGCGTGTGAGTATCAGCAGGGCATCGATGAGCTGCGGGTGGTTGGGCGCGAGGATGAGCGCCGGTTCGCCGCGCAAGGCGTCGATGGCGCCAAGGTCGAGTTTGTAGGCGCCCATGGCCTGCAGCGTCAGCACGTACGCGGCATAGCCCAGCTGGATGGCGCGGCGCCCGATGCGGGTGCCGAGCGTCGCCGGCAAAACAAGGTGGAGCGGCAGCGCGAACAGATTCCAGATGAGGCTGATGGTGCCCAGGATCGCGAGCGAGGCATACAGCGTCAGATACTCCAGCAGGATTTTCCCGGTTCGTCGCATGGGCGAGTGCTTCCGGTCGAGATTCCAGTCCTTCAGGCGTCCGTCGAATGGCCGCTCGCCTCGATTTCCACCAGCAGGTCCGCGCGGCACACGTCGGCTTCAAGATAGACCACGGATGTGGTCGGCTTCAACCAGCGGGCGAGTTCTCCGGCAATGGCCGGCTGGTCGGGCCGGTGGCGTACGTAGACCTTGAACTTCAACGCGTCCATGGCAAAGCGCTGCAGGCGATCGCGTCGGTTGGCCTCCTCGAGCAGGGCCGTGATGTTCTTCATGGTCTCGCGCGTCTGCGCGGTGGCGTCACCACGGTGGACGGTCTCGTGCCCGACGATGCTGGCGGTGCCCGACACGAACAGGTGCGCGCCGGCGGGCGCGGCGAGAATGCAGGCACGCGAGAAGAGCGGACTGTGCTCGCCGTACTGCCTGGGATAGCGGTAGGCGCTCACCTGCCGCGGATTCTCGATCATGACCGGAACGTGGCGCGCGGCGAGAAAATAGATGCAGACGGGGGATCCGCTGCGGGAACCGAGGGCGCTGGCGGCGGGGATGTTGCCGTGTTCCGTCGCCCCCGCCTGGGCGAATGCCGCGTGGCGCGCCGCGTTGAAGTGGCGGTAGCGCTCGTCGCCCTCGCTCTCGGTGTTGATGTCCGGCAGGTAGTGCCAGACGCGGACGAGGCGCGCGTGGCCGCTCTCGTCGAGCACGGAGAAGATGTCCCGGTAGGCGAGTTCGGTGGCGGCCCGCAGTGCCTGCGCCGGGGAGTCACCCCGTTCGCGCGCCAGAGCGGCCTCATTGATGCGGACACAGCCGAACAGCAGCTGTTCGCACTGACGGTAGCGCACGCAGCCGCGCTCGCGCAGTCCGTTCCCCGACGCGGCGCCGGCGGCGTCCACGCGCCACACCTCGCACACCGCCGCGCCACCGCCGATGAGAGGCGTCATGCTCGCTGCGACCGGCACCTGCACCGGGATCCGGTCCGGCGGCGGGCTGCCGAAGCCGACGACGCCAAGTACGCCTCGCCACCACGACGACGACTGCCGCAGGAGCCGTTCGAGCGGCAGGTACTCGACCACGAGTGCGGCCGGTCCGGTCATCTGCCTGCTGCCGGGTACTAGACGTCGGCCGATCGGATGTTGAAGGCGCGGCGCCGCCACGCGCGCAGGGACCGCTGCGGGTGAAACGCACAGTCGAGGTAATAGAGGATCTTGAAGGCGCGCAGGCTGGCCCAGATCGGAGTGCGTCCGAAGATGTCGCCCGCCAGCACCGACAGCAGCGCTTCCTTCATGCGCAGCACGTTGCGCGGCGCCAGGAAGAGCTCGCGCATGGTCGGATTGGTGACGCGATAGATGAACCAGGAGAACTCCTTCGGGCCGTGCCGCATCAGGCGGTCATAGCGGCGCAGCGCGGCGCGGGCCTCGTGCGGGGCGGTGAGGATGCGGTCCAGGGTGATCGCCGCCTCCAGACCGGAGTTCATCGCCAGCATCACCCCCGACGAAAACACGGGATCGATGAACGCGTAGGCATCGCCGGCGATCAGGTAGTTGGGGCCATGACTGCGCAGCGAGGAGTACGAGTAATTGCCGGTCGCCTCGACCGGCGAGGCCAGTTCCGCATGCCGCAGGCGTTCGGCGAGCGGGGGACAGAGCGCGATCGTGTCGCGGAAGAAATCGGCCACCGGCACCTTGCGGGACTGCAGATAGTGGGGCCACACCACCGCACCCACGCTGGTCACGCCATCGCGTAGCGGGATGAACCAGAACCATCCGTGGTCGAACCAGTAGATGCTGATGTTGCCCTCGCGCCGGTCGCAATTGCGCACGGCACCGGTGAAATGCGCGTACAGCGCCGAGCTCGCGTGACGCCGGTTGCGGCGCTTGATGTCGAAATGCTTGCCGAGGAGGGTGTCGCGCCCCGAGGCGTCGATGACATGACTCGCGTGCCAGGACTGGCGACGACCATCCTCATGTTCGGCGTGCACGCGCACACCGGCACCGCCTTCGAGGAACTCGACGTGGCGCACGCGGCAACCCTCGATGGCCTGGGCGCCGCGGGTGGAGGCGTTGCGGAAAAGGATCTCGTCGAGTTCCGAGCGGCGTACCTGATAGGCGTATGGCTGCGACTTGTCCCAGGTGTCCGCGAACTCGAACTGCTGTTGCCTGCCGTCGGCGGAGGAGATGAATTCCGCTCCCCATTTCAGCATGCCGATGTTGCGCACCGAGTCGGCCACGCCGAGGCGTGCGAAGATCGGCAGGTTGGCCGGCAGGAGGGATTCGCCGATGTGAAAACGGGGATGGCGGGATTTCTCCAGCAGCACGACACGCCGCCCGCGGGCAGCCAGTTCCGTGGCGGCCGTCGAACCCGCCGGACCGCCGCCGATGACCACCACGTCGGCCAGGTCCGCAGACCCGCCCGTCGTGGGATCGGCGTCTTGATTCATGATGGATGCTTGCATGATCGCGCAAGTGTAGCCGCTTTGCCGCCTGCGAGCATGTCCCGGGACCTCCGCCACGGACGCACGCGGTTTAAGGCCGCGACACGATCGAGGCCGCGTCCGGACACACGGCTTGCTTCTGCAGGCCCCGGTCCGCACAATGCGCTTCGACCCTGTCGCCGCTGCGATGAACACCCTCCTCGATTCGGACATCTTCTTCATGCGCGAAGCCCTCGCGCTTGCCGCGGAGGGAGCCAGCTGCGGCGAAGTGCCGGTGGGGGCCCTGGTCGTGCACGACGGCGAAATCGTCGGGCGCGGCTTCAACCAACCGATTGCATCCGCCGACCCCACCGCCCACGCGGAGATTGGAGCGCTGCGGGCCGCCGCCGCCCACCTTCGCAACTATCGGCTCACCGGCTGCACGCTGTATGTCACGCTTGAGCCGTGCGCGATGTGCGCAGGCGCGATGTTGCATGCGCGCGTCGAACGACTCGTGTTCGGCGCCGGCGACCCCAAGACCGGTGCCTGCGGCAGCGTGATCGATCTCTTCGCGAACGAGCGCCTGAACCACCACACGCAGGTCGCCGGCGGAATCCTGGCGGCGGAGTGCGGGGCGCTGCTCACGCGCTTCTTTGCTGCCAAGCGCGCGCTTGCCTGAACGGCCCGATGACGACGATCACGATCGACGTCCCGTCCCAGACGCTCGAACTGCGCGGTGACCGCGGCGAGGTGCTGCGTCGCTATGCCGTCTCGACGGGTGCGCGCGGCGTCGGCGAGAAGTTCGGGAGTTACTGCACGCCGCGCGGGCGCCACGTCATCCGCGCGAGGATTGGTGCCGGCGCCCCACCCGGGGCGGTGTTCGTGCAACGTCGGCAGACCGGAGAGGTCTACAGTCCCGAACTCGGCGCGCGCTTCCCCGGCCGCGACTGGATCCTGACGCGCATCCTGTGGCTCTCGGGCCGCGAGCCGGGCTTCAACCGGCTGGGTGATGTGGATACCATGCGCCGCTTCATCTATATTCACGGCACGCCCGACGAAACCCCCTTGGGCGCACCCGGATCGAAGGGCTGCGTACGCATGCGCAACAGTGATCTCATCGACCTCTTCGACCGCGTCGCGGCAGGTACCCCGGTCGACATCGTCGCACCACGCACACCGGATCGGGTTCCGGAGCAAGCAGCGGAAGACGCAACGGATTCGGCCTGATCAGGCCCGGCGGCCGGCCCGCAGAACAAGCGAAGTGTCACCCGGTGTGTCCGCGCGAGCGGATCGCCATCTTTCCCAACACTCAAACCAAAGGAGGCGGACAAATGCGGCTCAAGGACAAGGTTTCCATCATCACGGGCGCGGCCAACGGCATCGGCAAGGCCACGGCACTCAAGTTCGGTCAGGAGGGCGCCAGGGTCGTGGTCTGCGACCTCAAGCAGAACGAGGTCGATGCCGTCGTGGATGAGATCAAGGGCGCCGGCGGGCAGGCCATGGGTGCCGTCGTGAACGTGACCAAGGACGCCGACATCAAGGCTGCGGTCGACGCCGTGGTGAAGGCATGGGGCCGCGTCGACGTGCTGGTGAACAATGCTGGCATCACCATGGACTCGACCATGAAGAAGATGACCGAGGAGCAGTGGGATCGCGTCATCGACATCAACCTGAAGGGCGTCTGGCGCTGCACGAAGGCGGTGACGGACATCATGCTCGCGCAGAATTCGGGCGTGATCCTCACCACCTCGTCGGTGGTCGGCATCTACGGCAACTTCGGCCAGACCAACTACGCCGCCACCAAGTTCGGCGTGATCGGCATGACGAAGACCTGGGCCAAGGAACTCGGCAAGAACAATATCCGGGCGGTAGCCGTATGCCCTGGGTTCATCGGCACCGAGATGGTGCGGGCGATGCCGGAGGAGGTCATCAAGAAGATCGAGTCCGGCATCCCGATGCGCCGGCTGGGCAAGCCCGAGGAGATCGCCAACACCTTCGCCTTCCTGGCGTCCGACGAAGCCGGCTACATCACGGGCGTCGCCATCGAAGCCTCCGGCGGCGTCGTGCTCTGATCCCGATCTCGCGTTTGTTCGCTAGCGATCTGCGGGCCGGACCTCAAAGTCCGGCCCGTTTGTTTCAGGCGGCGAAGGCGCGGATGCGTGCGGTATCCGGCCGGTCGATCACGCCGCGCTCGGTGATGAGCGCGCTCACCAGTGCGGCAGGCGTGACGTCGAAGGCGGGGTTGCGCACGGCGATCCGTTCCGGCGCCCAGCGCACCTCGCGAAAGCCGGTTACCTCGGCGGCCGGCCGCTCCTCGATCGGGATCCCGGCGCCGCTTGCGAGCGCGAGGTCGAGCGTCGAAAGCGGGCAGGCGACATAGAACGGAATGCCGTGGCGCTGGGCGAGCACCGCCAGCGGATAGGTGCCGATCTTGTTCGCCACGTCGCCGTTGGCGGCAACCCGGTCGGTGCCGACGATGACCGCGTCCACCTCGCCGCGGCTCATGAGGTGTCCCGCGGCGACGTCCGCGATCAGGGTCGCGGGGATGCCGTCCTCGAGCAGTTCCCAGGCGGTGAGGCGCGCGCCCTGCAGGAACGGGCGCGTCTCGTCGACGAAGACGCTCACCCGCTTGCCGGCTGCCACGGCCGACCGGATGACGCCGAGCGCGGTGCCGTGTCCGGCGGTGGCGAGCGCGCCAGCGTTGCAGTGCGTGAGTACCCGTGCGCCGTCCGCGATGAGCGCGGCCCCGTGCGCGCCGAGTGCGCGGTTCGCCGCGATGTCCTCGTCGCGAATGGCGTGTGCCTCGGTGAGCAAGGCGGCGGCGAGCGAGGCAGGAGCGCCGGCTGCCGCGGCGTCCAGGCAGCGCCGCATCCGCGCCACGGCCCACGAGAGATTGACCGCGGTGGGACGGCTCGCGGTGAGCAACTCTGCTGCGTCCTGCATCCGGACGAGGAGATCGTCCGCTGCGAGCTGCTGCAGCCGTGCCGCCTCGACCGCGAGGCCATAAGCGGCCGCGCAACCGATCGCGGGCGCGCCGCGCACCACCATGTCACGGATCGCCGCCGTGGTCTGCGCGGCCGAGGTGCAGCGCACGTAGGCGAAATCGAGCGGCAGCGATCGCTGATCGATCAGTTCCAGCGCGTTGTCGCGCCAGCGCAGGGTCTCGACCTTGAGCGACATGGTTCCGCTCTCAACCCGTTGTCCGGGGCAGCGACGCGATGCGTTCGACGCGACCCCCCACCGGCGATGCGGCAAGCAGCGGAGCGGTGTCATCGGCGATGCGCGTCTCGTCGTCGGTGCAGACGAGGAGATCGAGTCCGCCGAAAGCGAGCAGCGCCTCGTCGAGGAAGGCGTCCCAGCCGGCCTGCGTGGCATCGGCGGACGCGAAGGTTTGCACCGCATCGCCGGCATCGACCCCCGGCAGCGATCCGCGCCCGGCGATGGCCACCGCACAGCCTTCACGCACGAGCTGCTCGATCCGCCGTGGCGCCGACTCGAGCGCCGCCGCCGTCACGCCGGCTACCTGACCGAGGAGCGGCCGATCCGTCGCGACGCGCGCGCGCTCGCGCGCCTCGAACCCGCCGTATTCGACCTCCGCGCGGGCCATGAGCGCCGCCGGTGCCGCGCGGTAGCGGTCGTGCGCCTGGGCGCGCGACATGATCTCCATGTCGTGGCGGAAGATCTCCGCTGCGATGCCGGCGTGCGTGGCGCTGACACCCAGGGCGCAGACGCCGACATCGCCCAAGACGGCGATCCGCGGACTCGGATTGACGGCCTGGGCCGCCTGCGGGGGAAGCGCTCCCGACAGGTATGCGCGATAGCGCTCGACGAAGCCAGACACGTCGGCGTCGAGCAGGGGCACGCGGCGCCCGAAGATCGCGTGCTGCGGCGTCGCCGGTCCATGTCCGCACAGTTCTTCGAGGTCGTCACGGCGGGCGAAGTGCCGCGCGAACGGATCGCGCATCACCCGCATCACGAGCGGGAAGCCGGCGGCGCGCGAGATGGCAGCGCGCAGTCGCGCAACCGCCGGGCGATCGAGCGGCGGCGCGGCCGATGCCGCCGCCGGCAGCGCCCAGGCGCCGCGCCGGTCCAGGTACGACTCCGCCATCGCCGCGAGACGGATCATGTTCTCGTAGGACTCGCGCGCGTCGTCGGCGAACGCGACCACGCCGTGAAACTGCAGGACGAGCCCGATCGTCCTGTCGCCGGCGCGACGGTGGTGGACCTCAAGGCAGGCGCGTGCGAGATCGAAGCCCGAGTGGCGGTAGGCAACCGTAGGCGCGGAATCGCCATAGAGGTCGGCGAGAATGCGCTCCCCGTTCCCGGTGTTGGCGACCGCGAGAACGGCGTCGGCATGCGTGTGCTCGACGAAGCGCGCGGGCAGCGCCGCGTGCATGAGTGTTTCGACGGAGGGTTTCGGTGC
>JAEUMW010000071.1 GCA_016791345.1 Betaproteobacteria bacterium
GACGCCCGAGGATCTCGCGGCGATTCTCGGTCCGCGTCGGTTCGAGAACGAGATCGCCATGCGCACGGGCGTGCCCGGTGTCGCGACCGGTCTTGCCTGGACGCCGGTCGGCGGCGACATCCTGTTCATCGAGGCGAGCAAGGTGCCCGGCTCGGGTCGCCTGATCCTCACCGGGCAGCTGGGCGACGTCATGAAGGAGAGCGCGCAGACGGCGCTGTCGCTGGTGAAGGCACGCCTCGCCTCGTTCGGCCTGCGCGAGGATCTCCTGGAGAAGAGCGACGTCCACGTGCACGTGCCGGCCGGCGCCACGCCGAAGGACGGTCCGAGCGCCGGTGTCGCCATGACGATGGCGCTCACGTCGCTGCTCACCGGGCGCGTGGTGCGCAGTGACACGGCGATGACGGGCGAGATCAGCCTGCGCGGGCTCGTCCTGCCGGTGGGCGGCATCAAGGAAAAGGTGCTGGCGGCGCAGCGGGCGGGCATAACCCGCGTGCTCCTGCCGGCGCGCAATCGTCGCGACTTCGAGGAAATCCCCGAGGACACGCGCAGCGCCCTCGAGTTCGTCTGGCTGAGTACGGTGGACGACGCGATCAGCGCTGCGCTGATCGAGCGTAACGACGCGTCACCGCCGGTGCCCGCCGCGGCCTGACGGTCGCGCTCACGCGCCGGTCGCCCGTGAAGCCATAGGCGTACAGCGGTGCGATCGGCGTGTCGACGACGCGCTGATGATCGACGGCGCCGATGAGCGACAGCGGCGTCGCCCCGTGGACCACGGTGAGGTGGATCCTCGACCATTCCGGGACGGGGCCGAAGGTCAGCAGGATTAAGCGCTCCCCCGGCTGTCTTGCGAGCGCGATCAGACCGACAGCGGCCTGGTCGCGCGGCGCCGCCGGCCGGTGCAGGAAAACCGGCGCCCAATCCTCGGGCTGTGAGGGCAGCGGCGAGCCACGCAGTACGCTCCCGATCCGTTCCACTGGCGTCGGCCGGCCGTCGACGAGGGCCGTCACGCCCGCCCGCAGGGACGAGGCCGCAAGCACGCGCTCCAGCACCTCATCGCGCGGCGCTCCCACCCAGTCGAAGCTCAGTCCGACGGATCTCGCGAAGCGTTCCTCCGTGCCTGGCCGCCCGAGGACAAAGGAGCGGACGCTTCCGCTGAAGGGCAGCGGTCCACCGGGCAGATGCAGTTCGCCTTCGACCTCCGCCCCGAACCGCACGTATTCGGGAAAGCGTCCGTGGAACCGGAACCCGGTCGGCGAGATGTGATCGATGACGCCGCAGACGGGCGCGCCGTCCTGGAACGCGAGACGCGCCGGCAACGGCAAAGCAAAGTCGGCGGGCGCAATGTCCGGCAGGTCGGGCTTGCGGACGGCAGCAAGCGTCGCTGCCGCCAGACCGGCATTCGCCACGGCCCACGCGGCAAGCACCAGCACCGATGTGGAGGTCCCATGGAGCAGCAGTCCGGTCGGGGCCATGACGACATTGGCAATGGCTACGGTCCACAAGGACCGCGCGAGCTGACCCTCTCTGCGCCACGGCAGGACCAGGCATCCGGCGACCCGTGCCAGGCCGAGGCGCGCCGTGCTCAGAGTTCGCGCGAAGCCGCGACCCGCTTCCTCGAACGCCCATCCGTGAAGGACAAGGTAAGGCAGGACATACAGAAGGAAGCGGCCGTCGAAGGCCGCGACCGGAAGCACGCCCGTGGCGAGCGCAACGAGGGGCACCAGCCACAGCAGAGACTTGCGCCACGCCTCGACCGGCGCCATCCCCAGTTGCAGATAGCATAGCCGCTGCGACAGCGTCAGGCGGCGCTCCAGGAGGCACGCGAGGTGCGCGCTGCCGCCACGACGCGCCCGCGCTTCCACGTAATCCGCCACGCCGTCAGACGAG
>JAEUMW010000072.1 GCA_016791345.1 Betaproteobacteria bacterium
GTGCTGACGATCTCGAAGTAGAGCAGGGCATAGCCGCCGGTCTTGCCGACCGTCTTCATGTTCTCCATGCCGGCGATGCCGACGACGATCGTGCAGAAGATGATCGGCGCGATGATCATCTTGATGAGCTTGATGAAGCCGTCGCCAAGCGGCTTCATCGCCGCGCCGGTTTCGGGAAAGAAGTGGCCGAGCGTGATGCCCAGGATGATCGCGACGATCACCTGGAAGTAGAGCGACTGGTAGAGCTTGCGATGCGCCATGTTCTGCCTCTGCTCGGGACCCGGTTGATCGAAACTGCGGCGGTTGCAGTCGCCGTGGCTGCTAGCGTTCGCGCTTGATGTCGGCGTCCACCGCGGCGAGCGCGGTCATGTTGACGATGCGTCGCACCGAGCATCCGGGGTCGAGGATGTGCACCGGCTTCGCCGCGCCGAGCAGGATCGGGCCGACCGTGATGCCGCCGCCGGCGATCACCTTGAGAAGGTTGTAGGCGATGTTCGCCGCGTCGAGGTTAGGCATGATCAGCAGATTGGCCGCCGCGCTGAGGCGCGAGTCCGGGAACACCTTGTCGAGCACGGTCTTCGACACGGCGGCGTCGGCCTGCATCTCGCCCTCGAGCTCGAAGTCCGGATTGCCAGCTTCGAGGAGTGCCATCACTTCCCGCATCTTGCGCGCTGAGGGCGCGTCTGAGCTGCCGAAGCTGGAATGGTTGAGAATGGCGACCCGCGGCACGTCGCCGAAACGGCGCACCTGCTCGACCGCGAGCAGCGTGATCTCGGCCAGCTGTTGCGGCGTCGGATCGGGATTCACCAAGGTGTCGCAGACGAACAACGTGTGCTCGGGCAGGGTCAGCACGTTCATGCCGGCGAAGGTGCTGGCACCCTTGCGCAGACCGATCACGTTGTTGATGTGGCGCATGTGCGAGGCGTAGCGCCCGACGGTGCCGCACAGCATCGCGTCGGCGTCGCCACTGTGCACCAGCATGGCCGCGACCAGCGTGTTGCGCCGACGCACCTCGTCGCGTGCATCGTCGTACGAGACGCCCCGGCGGCGCGTGAGCCGGTAGTACTCGGTCCACGTGTCGTGGTAGCGCGGATCCGAGTCGATGTTCACGAACTCGCAGTTGACGCCGTCGCGGATGCGCAGCCCGAATTTCTCGATGCGCTCGCGCATCTTGTCCGGACGTCCGATGAGGATAGGGCGCGCAAGCTTCTCGTCGATCACCACCTGCACCGCGCGCAGCACGTTCTCGGCCTCGCCTTCGGCGTAGGCGACGCGTTTGGACAAGTGCCGCGCCGCCGCGAAGACGATCTTCATCGCACCGCCCGAGGTGTAGACGAAGCGGCTCAGGCTTTCGCGATAGGCATCGCAGTCGGTGATCGGCCGCGTGGCGACACCGCTGTCCATCGCCGCGCGCGCGACGGCCGGTGCGATGCGGACGATGAGACGCGGATCGAACGGTTTTGGAATCAGGTATTCGGGACCGAAGCTCAGTCCCTTCTCGCCGTAGGCGGTGGTCACGATGTCGGATTGCTCGGCATGCGCCAGATCGGCGATGGCATGTACCGCCGCGCGCTTCATTTCCTCGTTGATGGTGGTGGCGCCGACGTCGAGCGCGCCGCGGAAGATGAAGGGGAAGCAGAGAACGTTGTTGACCTGGTTCGGGTAATCCGAGCGGCCGGTGGCGATCACGCAATCGGGACGTACGGCCTTGGCATCCTCGGGGAGGATCTCCGGGTGCGGATTGGCGAGCGCGAGGATGAGCGGTTTGTCCGCCATCTTCGCCACCATCTCGGGCTTCAGCACGCCGCCCGCCGACAGGCCGAGGAACACGTCGGCCCCGGCGACGATCTCGCCGAGCGTGCGCGCCTCGGTGTTCTTCGCGTAGCGCGCCTTGTTCTCGTCCATGTCCACGGCGCGACCCTCGTGCACCACGCCGTGGATGTCGGCGACCGTGACGTTCTCGATCGGCAGCCCCAGGCTCACCAGCAGGTCGAGGCAGGCGAGCGCTGCGGCACCCGCCCCGGAAGCGGCGAGCTTGACGCTCTTGATGTCCTTGCCGACCACCTTGAGCCCGTTCAGGAACGCGGCGCCGACGATGATCGCGGTGCCGTGCTGGTCGTCGTGGAACACCGGGATCTTCATGCGCTCGCGCAGCTTGCGCTCGATGTAGAAGCATTCCGGCGCCTTGATGTCCTCGAGATTGATGCCGCCGAAGGTGGGTTCGAGCGCG
>JAEUMW010000073.1 GCA_016791345.1 Betaproteobacteria bacterium
CTCTTGATCGACCACTACTGGCGCATCGGCTGAAGCGATGAAGCGGTTCGCTCGATGGCGCGGGCTCTGCCTGCTGGTGCTGGTCCTGACACTCGCCGCGTGCGGTGACGGCCCCAAGGCGCCAGCCTTCAAGACTACCGACATCTCCGGTGCCGACTTCGGCAAGGGGTTCGATCTCGTTGATACGGCCGGCAAGACGACCACGCTCGCGGACTTCAAGGGCAAGGTCACCGTTCTCTTCTTCGGCTTCACGCATTGTCCGGACGTCTGTCCGACCACGCTGTCGGAACTCGCGGTGGTGAAGAAACAGCTCGGGGCGGACGGTGATCGCATGCAAGTGGTGTTCGTGACGCTCGACCCGGAACGGGACCGGCCGGACGTCCTCAAGGCGTACGTCCCGGCGTTCGACCCGAGCTTCGTCGCCCTCTCCGGCGACCCTGCCGCCATCGCCCGCGCGGCACAGGAATTCAAGGTCTATTACAAGAAAGTGCCGGGCTCGACCCCCGAGAACTACACGCTGGACCACACCGCTGCGGCTTTCGTCTTCGATCCCAAGGGCAGGCTGCGGCTCTTCTCCAGCTTCGGACAAGGGCCGGAAGCGCTGACGCACGACATCCGCCTGCTGCTGCGCGAGGGCAGCTGAGGGCCAAGCCACCAGAAAAAAGGCCTCGCACCAAGCGAGGCCTCGATGATCGGTATGGAGGCTTGAGCGTCAGTTCGCCGGCGCCATCAGCGCCTTCATCTTCTGCATGGCTTTCTGCTCGATCTGCCGGATGCGCTC
Organism: Betaproteobacteria bacterium; assembly: GCA_016791345.1. Lineage (NCBI taxonomy): Bacteria > Pseudomonadati > Pseudomonadota > Betaproteobacteria > Betaproteobacteria bacterium. The sequence continues at coordinate 782 of JAEUMW010000073.1, forward strand.
GGCGGACACGCCGAATTCCGCAGCCAGCTCGTGCAGCGTCGCGGAATCCTGCTCGGTCAGCCAGCGCGCCTCGATGATGCGGCGACTGCGCGGATCGAGGCCGTCGAGGGCGCGTTCCAACCCTTCCTCGCGCAGCCGCTCGGTCTCGTCGTGCTCGAGAATCCGGCCCGGCTCCAGGTCGGGGTTCGAAAGGTAGGCGATCGGCGCGAAGCTGTCCTCGTCGTCTTCGCCGTGAGGTTCGAGCGCGACGTCCTGCCCGGTGAGCCGGGTTTCCATCTCGAACACTTCTTCCGGCTTGACGCCCAATTGCTTCGCCACCGCGGTCGCTTCAGAGGCGCCGATGGCGCCGGTGCCCTGCTTCATGCTGCGCAGGTTGAAGAAGAGCTTGCGCTGGGCCTTGGTGGTCGCGACCTTCACGATGCGCCAGTTGCGCAGGATGTACTCGTGGATTTCCGCGCGGATCCAGTGGACGGCGAACGACACGAGGCGGAACCCGCGTTCCGGATCGAAGCGTTTCACCGCCTTCATGAGGCCGATGTTGCCTTCCTGCACGAGGTCCGCCTGTGGCAGGCCATAACCCTGGTAACCGCGCGCGATGGCCACCACCACGCGCAGGTGCGACAGCACCAGCTCACGGGCGGCGTCCAGATCGTTGTCGCGCTTGAAGCGCCACGCGAGATCGACCTCACGCTCGGCGCTCAGGATCGGCAGACGGTTCACACTCTGGATGTACGATTCCAGGCTTCCTACGGGCGAGGGCAGGGCAAAGGACACGGCAGTGGTCATCGGGTCTGGTTACCTTTGGGATGCAGATTTTAGCAGTCGTGAACTTTGAGTGCCAGAACACCCGATAGTTTCAATCGGTCGGGGCCGGCAGTGACCGCGCTCGGGCGCGTCAGTCGAACAACGCGTCGATGAATTCCTCGGCCTCGAACGGGCGCAGGTCGTCGATCTGTTCGCCGATGCCGATGAAGCGGACCGGAATCGGGTTCTGGCGGGCGATGGCGGCAATGCAGCCGCCTTTCGCCGTGCCGTCGAGCTTGGTGAGCACGATGCCGGTCACGCCGAGCGCATCGTCGAAGGCGCGCACCTGGGCCACCGCGTTCTGGCCGGTGTTCGCGTCGACCACCAGGATGATCTCGTGCGGGGCCTCCGGCAACGCCTTCTGTGCCACGCGCTTCACCTTCTTGATCTCTTCCATGAGGTGCAGCTGGGTGGGCAGGCGGCCGGCGGTGTCGGCGATCAGCACATCGGTGCCGCGCGCCCGGGCGGACTGGATGGCGTCGAAGATCACGGCAGCGGCGTCGCCGGATTCCTGGGAGATCACCGGCACGTCGTTGCGGTCGCCCCAGATCTTGAGCTGCTCGCGGGCCGCCGCCCGGAACGTGTCACCGGCGGCGAGCATGACCGAGCGGCC
>JAEUMW010000074.1 GCA_016791345.1 Betaproteobacteria bacterium
GCCATGCCGCCGGTCATCGCGCCGTCGCCGATCACCGCCACACAGCGGCGGCTGTCGCCGCGCTGTTTCGCCGCCACTGCCATGCCGAGCGCCGCGCTGATGGACGTGCTGGCGTGGGCGGTGCCGAAGGTGTCGTAGTCGCTTTCGCAGCGACGCGGGAAGCCGGAAATGCCGCCCCACATCCTGAGCTTCGACATGCGATCGAAGCGCCCGGTGAGAATCTTGTGCGCGTAGGTCTGGTGGCCGACGTCCCAGACGACGCGGTCGTGCGGCGTGTTGAGAACGTAATGCAGAGCCACCGTGAGCTCGACCGTGCCGAGGTTGGACGAGAGATGCCCGCCGGTCTTGCTGACGGACTCGATCAGGAAGCGCCGCAGCTCGTCTGCGAGCTTGTGCAGGTCAGCGCGCGAGAGCCGGCGCAGATCGGCCGGATCGCAGATCGATTCCAGCAGCTCATAGCGCACTTCGGGTGCATTCATCAGAATTTTCTCATTACGATGAAATCCGCGAGTTCCGCCAGACGCCGGGCGCGCGCACCGAACGGCGCCAGCGCTTCGAGCGCGGTGCCACGCATCTCCAGCGCGAGCTGTCGCGCACCCGCAATGCCGAGCAGCTGGACGTAGGTCGGCTTGTCGTGATCGGCATCCTTGCCGGCCGTCTTGCCCAGCGTGGCGGTATTGGAATCCGCATCGAGCACGTCGTCCACGACCTGAAACGCCAATCCGATATATTTGGCGAAGCGGTCGAGGCGCGCAAGCCCGTCGCCATCGAGCGCCGCCCCGCAGCGCGCGCCGAGCACCACCGCCGCGCGGATCAGCGCCCCGGTCTTGTGGATGTGCATGAACTCGAGCTCGGGCAGCGTCAGGGACTTCCCGACGGCGTCGAGATCGATGGCCTGGCCGCCGGCCATGCCGCGCGAACCGGCCGCGGTCGCCAAGAGCGCCACCATTTCGAGCTGCGTGCGCGGATCGGGAGCAAGCGCGCGCGCGGACATGAGATCGAAGGCCAAGCTCTGCAGGGCATCGCCCACCAGGAGCGCGGTCGCCTCGTCGAACTCGACGTGACAGGTGGGCTTGCCCCGCCGCAGCACGTCGTCGTCCATACAGGGCAGATCGTCGTGCACCAGCGAATAGGCGTGGATCAGTTCCACTGCGGCACCGACCACGGCGACACGCTCAGCCGGTGCCTCGGCGACCTCGCCCGCGGCAAGGGCGAGCAGCGGCCGCACGCGCTTGCCGCCGCCGAGGACGGCATAGCGCATCGCCTCGTGCAGGCGGACGGGTGCCACCTGGGCCGACGGCAGCAGGCGGGCGAGCAGGTTCTCCATCTCGGCCTGTCGCGCCGCAACCCAGTCGTCGAAGGCACCTGCGACGGGTTGGCGGGCAGCACCCGCAGTCAGGTCGGCCCCCTCCGGGGCGCACGAAGCGTTCAAGGCGAAATCGAATCCCAAGGATCGGATGCTTGATACAACGCCGTCCCGCGCGTCAGGGTTGGGGCGGGGAAAACGGCTTCAGGGTGTTCTCTTCGAGGATCCTGACCTGCTGCTCCGCGCTCTGCAATGCAGACTGGCAGTAGAGCAACAGTTCCGCACCCCGCTTGTAAGCGGCCAGCGAATCCTCGAGTGGCAGCTCGCCACTTTCCATGCGGGCCACCAATCCCTCGAGCTCGACGATCGCCGCCTCGAAGCTCTCCGGCCGGTCCTCGGCGGTCTTCGACATCGAATTCGGGCCCGAACACACGAAAACGGCGTAAGGTATCCCAGCCAGGGCTTTGGGGTCAACGCTGCGACTCTCCTCCGCATGCTGCAGAAGGCCCAAAGTAATTGATTTTGCCAGCGCTTCTGCTAGCCTACGCTGTTTTTTTGCCGTGCCCTCCGCAGCGCTTTTCCGGTCGCGGCAAAAGTCCTTCAACCCTTAACGCGAACGAGGTGAAAAATTGCCTTATGACTGATCTGGCTGCTGCTGGTGCCCTGACTTCCACCCCCCAACCCCTGTCCGTCGACTGGTATCTCGATCAGGATATCCACGAGGCGGAACTCTCCACAGTATTCGCGAACGGCCCCGGCTATGTCGGCCACGAGCTCATGGTTCCCTGCCCAAGCGACTATCACGTGCTGGACTGGACGGGAAACGGCAAGACCCTGATCCGCAACGCCCATGGCGTCGATCTTCTTTCCAACGTGTGCCGTCACCGGCAGGCCATCATCCTGCAGGGGCGCGGACACGCGAACAACCTGGTGTGCCCCATCCACCGCTGGACCTACGACACCAGCGGCACGTTGCTCGGTGCCCCGCACTTTCCCGACCGACCCTGCCTCGACCTCGAGCGCATACCGCTCGCGAGCTGGAACGGCATGCTCTTTCGCGGCCCGCGCGACCCCGCCCGCGACCTGGCCGGGCTCGGCATCGCCACTGACCTCTCCTTCGACGGCTATCTCTTCCACCGCGCCGAGGTGACGGAGTACCAGTACAACTGGAAGTCCTTCATGGAGGTCTATCTGGAGCTGTATCACGTGGTGCCGTTCCATCCCGGTCTCGGCCGTTTCGTCGACTGCGACCGCATGCTGCGCTGGGAGCTCGGCGACTGGTACAGCGCCCAGGTGTGCGGTGTGAGCCGCGACCTCGCCCGTGCGGGCACGCCGGCGTATCAGCACTGGCAGGATCAGCTGCTCCAGTACCGCGGCGGCGAGACGCCCAAGTACGGCGCGCTCTGGTTCGCCTATTACCCGAACATCATGATCGAGTGGTATCCGCAGACGCTCATCGTGAGCCACGTCGTTCCGCGCGGGCCGGAGGCCTGCAGCAACATCGTGGAGTACTACTATCCGGAGGAGATCGCGCTGTTCGAGCCGGAACTCATCGAGGCCGAGCGCGCCGCCTACAACGAGACCGCGCTGGAGGATGCCGAGATATGCCAGCGCATGCACGACGGCCGCCGCGCGCTGCGGGCGCAGGGTCGCAGCGAGGCCGGGCCGTACCAGTCGCCGATGGAAGACGGCGTCTGGCATTTCCATGAATTCCTGCGACGCCACGTGGAGCCCGTGCTGGGCGCGCCGCGCTGACGATCAGCCGCCTCTAGAACTGGGTGCGGCAAAGCCCGCACCCATTTTTTTGTCCACCGATGCCCTTCACCCTGCCCCACCTGCGCAGCCACTGGATGATCGTCGCGGC
>JAEUMW010000075.1 GCA_016791345.1 Betaproteobacteria bacterium
TTCAGCGTGGTGTTTCCGGCGGCACGCGTGCGCGATGAACCACGCCGGCCGGTCGCGCTACGTGCTGACGATGCGTCCGAGACGGACGGCAAGGCGAGCGCGCAGCGTCGCATCGAGGTCGGCTGACGCTCGCACGGGCGGCTCGCGCAGCCGCTCGCCCCAGATCGACCCGGGAAACTGCGGATCATCGCGCCAGCGCGGGATGACGTGCCAATGCAAATGCGGCGTGAGGTTGCCCAGGCTCGCCAGATTGATCTTGTCCGGGTTCAGTACTTCGCGCAGCAGCGCCTCCACCTCGAACACCACCGCCATGACGTGACCGCGCTCCTGCGCGGCGAGGTCGGACATCTCCCGGATGTGCGCGTGCCAGATCACGCGGCAGAAACCGGGGTAGTCGGATTCGTCCACGAGCACCACACGCAGGCGATCGTCGCGCCAGAGCACGATGCCTCCCGCGCCGCTGCAAAGCGCGCACTCCGCGATCACGTCCGACATCTATGCCCGAGCCTCACCTCGAACACGGAGCTTCTCCGCACTCGTGAAAGTGCTTGCGTATGTCATGTCGTCGAACACTGTCTCGACATCCACTTGCTTTGCGAGCGTGCATTCGCACCAAACGTGGGCAGGAATCCGCAACGACATATCGATTATCCGCGCGGCAGAGCCATCGTGATCTCGTCGGCAATCCCTGTGGCACGGGCGATTCACGAAGTCGACGCATACACCGCTGCTCCCGTCGGCACGGATCATGCGCAACTGCACGTGAGGTCGTCGCTCTTCGGCGCGCCGCGAGGAAAAGGAGCCGCTACGCATGATCCTTCCTGCGCCTGTGACTCTACACGAAGTTGCTGGGACGCCGGGTGTGAGCAACATGCGCGGCACCAGTGTGCGACACCTCGCATCCGACCTCCTCGCAGCCCTCCGGGCTCCCCATGTTCGACATGAAGATGGGTCATCAGTGACCCACCATCTGCCCCGTCTCCCAGACTTGCATCACTCCCGCGCCCGTTGCGGCCGAATCGGCCAATTTCTGCTTGACAGAGAAGATGAAGATAAAGAAATAATACCCTGTAACCTATGGGTTATTTCGTACGTGCGTTTTGGCTGACCGGTCTGCTTAAAAACAACTAGGGAAGGCAGGGGTAAGCGTTGAACGTTGCCGCATATGTAGCTTATACCTTCGAGGGCAGGCAGCCGGGCATCCTGCTGCAGCACGACCGTGACATGCTGATGCCATGGAACCGGCTGGTCGGTCTCCTGCTGCTGATCCTGTTGAGTCCGCTCCTGCTCGCGATCGGATTCCTCATCTGGCGGCACGACGGTGCGCCGGTACTGTTTGCACACTATCGGGTGGGATGCGACGGCAAGCTCTTTCGCTGCATCAAGTTTCGCACGATGGTTCGCGACTCGGAGCGCGTGCTCGATGAAGTGCTGCGGGGTGATCCCGCCGCGCGCGCGGAATGGGAGCACAGCCAGAAGCTGAACGATGACCCGCGCATCACACCCATCGGGCGCTTTCTGCGGCGCACCAGCCTCGACGAGTTGCCACAACTGGTGAACGTGGTGCGCGGTGAGATGAATCTTGTGGGGCCGCGGCCGATCACCGTGGCGGAACTCGCGCGCTATGGCCGGATTCGCTGGCACTATCTCAGCGTTCGTCCCGGGATCACCGGGCTCTGGCAGGTCAGCGGTCGCAACAACATCAGTTACGAGGAACGCGTTGCGCTGGATCGACGCTATGTCGAGCAGCGTTCGTTCTGGTTCGATCTCAGCATCCTGCTCAGGACCTTCCGTACCGTCGTGGCGGGGGAGGGCGCTTGGTGACGGCCAACGTACTGCCGGTACCGGAAGCGTTTCACGGAACGACCGGCAAGCGTTGCGAGCCGCGCTGGCCCGACACCCTCACCGGCAGGGTCGTGCACGTCGTCGGCCGCGTGACCGACGAGGTGTTCAGCTTCCTCGGTCCGGCGACCAGCGCGCTGGCACGGCTTGGCGTGAGGCAGGCCGTGGTGATGATCGACGATGCACGCTACCGCTGCCATCTGGCGCGCATCCACGAATCCGTGGAAGTGATTCTCGCGCCGAGCACGCGCAACCCGATCCACCAGTGGCGGGAGGTGCTGCGAGCATGCCGTGTGTCTCTGGAGGGCGGTCCGCTGCATGCCGTGCACCTGCATGGCCTGCTGCCGTGCCTGGTCGGGGCCGGGGCGGTACGTTCGGCGCGACTGCAACTGCCGATCCTCTATTCGCCACATGGCTCTCGGTCCCTAGGATCGATGCGGACGATGGGCGTGCTCGCTCCTTCGCTCATTCGTCCGTTGATTCGCCCGCTTCCGCACGCGGCCATCGTCACCGTGCCACGGGAAGCCTTCGCATTCGAGAAGTGGGAATCGGTTGCAGTCGTGGAAAATCCGGTGGCGGAGGTTTTTCACAAGGTTCGCCGCCACGAGGCCCGCCAGCCGCTCATCGTCACCGGCGGGCGCGGTCAGGACCGGCGCGGTGTTGCCCGCTTTGCGCAATTCGCCGTGCTGCTCGGCGGGGATCTGCGCGTCGGTTTCAACTGGCTCGGGACGGTGGACGCGAGCGTGCGGCAGCGACTGACGGCGGCGAATGTCGCTGTCTTCGATGTCACGAGCGAGCAGGAATGCGCATCGCGTCTCGCCTCCGCCTGGATCTACGCGGCTCCCGGTGCGACGCGGGGATTCCCGCTGTTCCTCGCGCGGGCGATGGCGGTGGGTCTGCCGTGCGTGGTTGCCGACAGCCCGCACCACCGCGGTGTGATTCGGCATGGCGAGACGGGTTTCCTGTGTCGTTCGGAGCGCGCCATGCTCGAACGCATCGCCACGCTTCTCGACAATCCCGGATTGCGCGCACGCATCGGTGCGGCGGCGCGCGACGAGGCAAGGAGCAGGTTCGGCGAGCACCGGTTCAGTGCGAGCCTGCTCGCCGCCTACGCCGAAAACGCCTTGCGGATGGGCGTTGCCGAGATCGGGGGAGTGCTTGGTCAAAGCCATTAGTGCCGCCCCGGGCAGCGAGCGCAGCAGCCCGCAGGCGAGCACGGCACGCAGCGGAATTTGGATAGGCACGATCGGGTTCGCTCCGGCGAACGCTTCGATGGACAGGACCACGGGAGTATGCAGATGCCCATGACGATCGAGCAGTTTCTGGTCATCCTGACTGCACGCTGGCGCTCGATAGCCATCGTGTTTGCAGGTGTTGTGTTCCTAGTCCTCACCGTGAGCCTTCTGCTGCCGAAGCGCTACACGGGGACGGCATCGGTGGTGCTCGATGTGCGCACGCCGGACCGCGCAGCAGGTGGCCCCAATACACCCATGGTCGTCACCGGCATGCTGGCACCCAGCTACATGACGACACAGGTGCAGGTGGTGACCAGCGAGCGGGTGGCACGCGGCGCGATCCGCGCCCTCGGCCTGCAGAACGATGCCGAACTCAAGGCGGCGTGGATCGAGGACACCGAAGGCAAGGGCGACTTCGAGGCTTGGCTCGCCGTACTCTTGCAGAAGCAACTCGACGTCATTGCAGCGCGCGACTCCAACATCATCGACATCGCGTATTCGTCGAAGGATCCGGCACAGGCGGCGGCCGTGGCCAATGCCTTCATGCAGTCGTACATCGACACCACGCTGGAGCTCAAGGTCGAGCCCGCACGTGCCTACAAGAGCTTTTTCGACGAGCGCGCGAAGCGTCTGCGCCAGGATCTCGAAGCTGCGCAGGGGCGTCTCTCGCGGTTCCAGAAAGCCAACCAGATCCTCGTGTCGCCGGACCGGATGGACGTCGAGACGGCGCGCCTCGCCAATCTGACGACACAGCTGGTCGAGCTTCAGGCGAGCGCTGCGCAAAACGAAGGCAAGCGCGCGCAGGCCGGGGGGGCGCGTCAAGACCAGTTGCCCGAGGTGATCAGCAACCCCCTCGTCTCGCAGCTTTCCGCCTCGGTGGCAAACGAGGAGGCGCGGCTCAAGGAGCTGACGTCGCGTTACGGCCCGCGCCACCCGCAGCTGATCGAGCAGCGGGCGCGGCTCGCCGAGGTGCAAAGCAAGCTGCAGGCGGCCACCGCGCGCGCGACCGGAAGCGTCAGCGTCAATACCACCGTGAATCAGGCGCAGATCGCCCGCATGGAGAAACTGCTCAATGAGCAGCGGGCGAAGGTCCTGAAGCTGCAGGGCCTGCGCGACGAGGGAGAACTCCTGCGCCGGGACGTGGAAATCGCTCAGACTGCCTACAGCGCCATGGAACAGCACGTCGTCGAGACCGGCGTCGAAAGCGAGAACACGAGCACGAACGTTTCGGTGCTCAAGCGTGCCACGGAGCCGGCGACACCGTCCTCGCCCCGCCTCCTTCGCAACCTGGCGGCAGCGATGGTGCTCGGCATGCTGCTGGGATTGGCGAATGCGCTCGTGCGCGAAATGCGCGACCGGCGCGTGCGCACTCACGCCGACATCGAAATCGAACTCGGACAGCCGCTCATGTTGACCTTGCCGAAAGCGACATTTCCCAGGGGAGGCAAGGGCAGGACGCGGACGCGTTCGATCCTCGACAATCGCCGGCCGCTGCCAGGCCTGCGGCGCACCGGCGCCGCGACGAGTGGAGCACCCATCTGATGAGCTCGCGCCCAAGATTCATCCCGCTGGGGGAAAGGCCCGGCAGCGTCGTCGCTGCCGACGAGACGAAACCTGTCGGACCCGAGCGACCGCTCGGGCGCATCATGCGCGACGCCAAGATGATCACCGAACAGCAGATCGGTGAGATTCTCGCCCACCAGCGCAGTCGCGGCGTGTGTTTCGGCGAAGCCGCCGTGGCGCTCAAGCTCGTCAGTCGTGAAGACGTCGAGTGGGCCGTTGCACAGCAGTTCGAATACCCGGTCGCACCCGAAGGTGCACCAGGCAGCCCCGAGCTGGTGGTGGCGACCAAGCCGTTCGGCCGCGAAGCCGAGGCGTTCCGTGAACTGCGCACCCAGCTCATGATGGGGATTCTGTCGCAGGACATGCCGCCATGTGCGCTCGCGATCGTGAGTCCGGACATCGGCGACGGCAGGACTTACGTCGCTGCAAATGTCGCCGTCGCGTTCAGCCAGCTGGACGGCGGCGGCACGTTGCTGCTCGACGCCAACCTGCGGCGCCCGCGTCAGCAGACCCTGTTCGGCGTCGAAACGGGAATGCCGGGGCTCGCGAGCGTGCTCGCCGGCCGGGCCGATCCCCGAGTCGTACAGCCGATGCGCCACCTGCCGAGTCTTCACGTGCTGCCGGCGGGCACGCCGCCGCCGAATCCCCTGGAGCTGTTGCAGCGCTCCGCGTTTGCGCACCTGCTGCGGGATCTGCTCGGCAGGTTTGCGTACGTCATCGTGGACACGCCGGCTGCCTCGCAGGGTGCCGACGCGCGCGTGATCGCCGCTGCCTGCGGTGCG
>JAEUMW010000076.1 GCA_016791345.1 Betaproteobacteria bacterium
CGAGCTGGCGCGTCATGTCGGCGCGATCGCCGGAGAGCAGCATCCAGAGATCCTGCACTGCGGGACCGCTACGGCAGTCGTCGAAGTCGACGAAGTGCGGACCCTCGTCCGTCCACAGCACGTTGCCGGCGTGGCAGTCGCCGTGCAGGCGCAGCTCGTGCACGGCGCCCGCGCGCTCGAACCCGCGCCGCACGCTGTCGAGCGCCTGTGCCACGACACTCGACCAGGCGGGCACGAGGTCCTCGGGAAGGAAGCGGTGGTGATCGAGATAGTCGCGCGACGCGTCGCCGAAGCTTGCGATGTCCAGCGCGGGGCGCTGCTCGAACCGCCGTGTTGCGCCGATCGCATGAATGCGCCCGATGAAGCGCCCCATCCATTCCAGCGTCTTGGCGTCACCGAACTCCGGTGCGCGCCCGCCGCGCCGCGGATACACGGCGAAGCGAAAGCCGGCGTGGCCGTGAAGCGTCGCTGCGTCCGCAAAGACCAGGGGGGCGACGACCGGCAGCTCATGCCCGGCGAGTTCGAGGGTGAACGCGTGCTCTTCCAGGATCTGCGCGTCAGACCAGCGGGCCGGACGATAGAACTTCGCCACCACCGGAGGCGCGTCCTCGATGCCCACCTGGTAGACGCGATTCTCGTAGCTGTTGAGCGCGAGCAGGCGTCCGTCCACGGCAAGTCCGACGCCTTCGAGGGCATCGAGAAGCGTGTCGGGCGTGAGTCCGGCGTAGGGGGCGGCGGTGTTCGCGGAATCCATGCCCGCATTCTACGGGCGCAGGGCTCGCGCGGGCGGGGTCAGGCGGTGTGCTGCACGGAACGCGTCGCGGTCAGCGTCCTCGTGCAATCGATGTGTCCCAGACGGACAACCGGCAACAGCATACCCTGCGGCGTCGATTCGCCACGGCGTACGTGCACTTGCAGGACGTAGCCCGCGCGTGGTGCGCGCACCACGAGTCGTTCCCGCCGCGCCAGCAGCGAGTGGATGCGCGCGGCGCTGGCGGCGAGATCGACCTCTGCGGCGGTGAGTGCCAGGTGCGCGACGTAAAGCGCTTCGTGCTTGGCCGAAACCGATTCCGCGCCGTCGGCCCATCTTGTTGCCGTTCGCGAGAGTTCGGCGCGCGCCGCGGAGTAGTCCGCCATCGCCTGGCGCAACGCAATGAGCTCGCGGCGCAGGGCGGCCGCGGTGCCGTCGTCGATCTCGAACAGCGGCTGGCCCGCCTCCACTCGCATCCCGGCTCTTGCGCGGAGCGACTTCACGATTCCCGCTTGCGGCGCGTCGACGCGGACGCTCGCCGGGCAGTCGCCGCTGGAGCGGCGCGGCTCTTCGCGGACCGCGACCAGCCCGAGTGCGACGACTGCGCTCACGCCAGCAAGGCACAGAGCGACATACCCCGCGAAAAGCGTGGACCGTCTGCGCCCGGTGGAACCGGAGCGCGATGCGGCCGGGCACAGGGTCGGGATCATTGCGGTGGCTGCCCCGGCGGCTTGCCGTAGATCCGCCCCGGCGGCGGTCCGTCGTCCAGGCACGGCGGCGGTGGCCGGGGCATGTTGCGATCCATGATTTCGCGCTGTTCCGCGGAGAGGCTCGCGTAGAAGCGGTCGGTGGCAATGCGCACGTTCTCCATCTCGCTCGGTGGCGGCGGTCCGCGGCGCTCGGTTCGCGCGGCCTCCATCGCCTTGCCGCTCTCGCGGATGCTCGTCAGCATGTCTTCCCAGGCCTTCTCCTGCCCCGGCTGCAGATCGAGCTGCGGCTTGAGTGCGACGAGACGCCGTTCGGCCATCGCTGCCGGGCTTTCGCCGGGCGGCTTGCGCATCGCGCCCGGTTCGCGGCAGCCGTCGTGCGGGCCGTGCGGAGGCGGCGACGCGCAGGCGACGATGAAAAGCGCAGTGATGAACACACCCGATGCGGTGCGCGGAGTCATGCAGGTTCTCCTTGTCATGGTTCGGACGCCCGTCATTTCAGCACGTCGCGCCGACACGACGATGTCGCAGCGTGCCGTGTCGGTGACATACGGTTGCAGTGGCCCGGGATGCAACACTTCGTTACAAAAAAGCGCGCGCTGCCGGGCGAGCCGAAGGTATAAAGACGCCGTGGAAAAAACCCCGCAAGTGCTCGTCGTCGACGACGACGCGGAGATCCGCGCCCTGCTCGCCGAGTACCTCGGGCGCAACGGCTATGGCGTGCACGGCGTGGCGGACGGCCGCGCCATGCGCGAGGCGCTCTCCGCACGGCACATTGACCTCGTCATACTCGACCTGATGCTGCCGGGCGAGGACGGGCTCACGCTCTGCCGCGACATCCGCGCGCGCTCGGATCTGCCGGTGATCATGCTGACGGCGCGCGGCGAGGAGACCGACCGCATCGTCGGTATCGAGATGGGCGCCGACGATTACCTGCCGAAGCCGTTCAATCCGCGCGAACTGCTGGCGCGCATGAAGAGCGTCCTGCGGCGCGCGCGCTATCTTGGTGACGTGTCGCCCGCGGCCGGTGCGCGCCGCCTGCGCTTCGCCGGCTGGACGCTCGACACCAGCACGCGCAACCTCATCGCCCCGGACGGCGTGGTCGTGTCCCTGAGCGGCGCGGAATACCGGCTGCTCGGCGTTCTGCTCGCCCGACCCGATCATGTCTTCAGCCGTGACGAGCTGATGGAGCTGACCCAGCGTCGCGGCATCGATCCGTACGATCGCAGCATCGATGTCCAGGTGAGCCGGCTGCGGCGGCGACTGCGCGACGACGGCAAGGATCCGGTGGTCATCAAGACTGTGCGCTCCGAAGGCTACGTGCTCGCGGCGGCAGTGGAGAGCGAAGCGTGAGCCGCCTGCTGCCGCGATCGCTGTACGGGCGCATGGTGCTGATCCTCCTCGGCGGATTCATCGCAGCGCAGGTCCTGGGCGCGGTGTTCCTGATCGGCGAGGGCCGGCGCGCGCTGCGGCCGGGGCCGGCGTCGCAGCTCGGACAGCATATCGCCGACGTGGCGACGATGATCGAGGCGACGCCGCCAGCGCAGCGTGCGCAGCTGCTCGACCGGGTCGGCGATCCCGGCTTTCGCGTGTCCGGGATCCCCGCCGCGCCGGCGGCAGCGGAGGCGCCGTCCGATCGCGGTCTGATCGCCGACATCGCCGGCGAGATCGCGCGGCGATCGCCGTCGCAGCGGTCGGTCGTG
>JAEUMW010000077.1 GCA_016791345.1 Betaproteobacteria bacterium
TTCCACCTGCAGGATCTGATCGCAACCGACGCCGAAGTGGCGATCGGCGAGCAACCGCAGCTGGGCACGCGATAGCTCGATCGGCTGCGCCGTCGCGTCGATCACGACGAAGTCGTTGCCGAGCCCCTCCATCTTCGTGAACTTGAGTCGCATGAGCTCTCCGGCGTGCTATCCCGCGTAGCGGCCGCAGGCGATCAGGTGGCGGTCGCTGACGACCTCGACCCGCAGGTGCGCCAGCCCGGAAGCCTCGAGCTGCGCGCGCACCTCCTCCGGTCTGAACGCGGCGAGCAGCGAGTTGAAGAAATCCCGACGCAGCACTTCGGGCGCATCCGCCGCGTGCAGGGCGACGAGGTCCATCGCCGCCTCGCGCGAAGGCGGACGCAGCAGATCCATCACGAACACCGCCGCCCCCGGAGCCGCCGCCACGCGCACGGCGTCCCACAGCACCGCGGGCCGGGCGAGATGATGCAGCAGACTGTTGCTGATGACGGCATCGTAGGGTGAACCGTCGAGCGCGGCGGCGGGCAGCCGCACGCGCTGCAGCCGAATGCGCCCCGCCAGCCCCGCTGCCGCGACGGCCTGGCGCCCGAGTGCGAGCATCGCCTCGGCGCCGTCGACACCCGTGACCTGCGCCTGCGGGCAGGCGCGCGCGAAGCGGATCGTCACGTCTGCCGGCCCGCAGCCCAGGTCGAGCACCCTGCCTGCGTTCAGATCGGGGAAGCACTCCCGAAAGCGCGCGACGAAGGCATCGTGCGGCTCGCTGAAATCCGCATGGGCGTAGGCGAGCGCCTGCTCCGGCTCGTCCATCAGCTCCGGCTCGGGGATCCGTTCCATCATGAGGCGGCCGCGGCCGCCCGGGTCCGCGTGTAGGGATCGGGCTCGCCGGCCGGCCGCGTCTTGAAGCGCTTGTGCAGCCAGTGGTACTGCTCGGGCATCTCCAGAATGCGCGCCTCGATGAAGGCGTTCATCCGCCGCGTGTCGCTCTCGGCGTCGGCGCTGGGGAAATCGGCGAGCGGTGGCAACATCCGGGCGACGTATCCATCGCCGCCGGCGCGCTGGGCGACGACGAGCGGCAGCACCCTGGCGCGCGTCACGCGGGCGATCACCGAGAGCCCCGTGGTGGTGGCTGCGGGGACGCCGAAGAAGGGCACGAAGATCGAGTGCGGCGCTCCGAAGTCCATGTCGGGCGAGTAGAGAAACGGCAGGCCTTCCTTCATCGCCTGCAGGACCGGCAGCAGCCCTTCGTCGCGCGGGAACAGCACGGCGTTGCCGAAGCGGTTGCGCCCACGCGCCAGCATCTCGTCGGCGATGCTGTCGCTCTGCCGCGCATACATGGCGCAGGCGCGGTACTCCGTCGCCAGCCGCGCTGCAGCCATGTCCACGCCCACGAAGTGCGGCGCGAACACGATCACCGGCTGCCCCTTGAGGGCGAGAAAATGCTCGATGCCCTCCACCTGCACCATAGCCTGGATGCGCGCCTTCGAGCCCCAGAACATCACGCCGCGCTCGAACACGGAACGCCCGAACGCCCGAAAGTGGCGCTTGAGCAGGGCCTCGCGCTCGCGCGGGCCAAGCTCAGGAAAGCAGAGCGCGAGATTGACGCGACCGATGCGCCGCCGTGACCGCGCGAGGTAGTAACCGACGATGCCCGCAAAATCGCCTACGGCCGTGAGCAGACGCAGCGGCAGGAAATGCGCGAGCCACAGCACGCCGAAGCCGAGCCGGGTCAACATGGCATCGTCGCCGGGTCACGACCGGGGAAACAGGGCTGACGCAACGCGGCGCCGGACTCACGCACTCCCGTGCGTGAAGCCGCGCTTCGTCGCCCGTGCAAATTCGGCCACCGAGCGCACTTCCGCGCACGCCGAGGCATCAAGCTCGGCCAGCGCGTCCTGCAGGGAGCGGCCGGCGCGAAACAGGGTCCGGAACGCCTGCTTCAGCGCCCGGATCTGCTCGACACCGAAGCCCGCCCGCCGCAGGCCGACGAGATTCAGGCCACGCGCGCCGGCCGGCGATCCCTCGGTGATCATGTAGGGCAGACAGTCCTGGCTGATGCGCGCCAGACCGCCGACCATCGCCAGTGTCCCCACCCGCGCGAATTGGTGGATGACGACATTGCCGGAGATGAATGCGCGGTCGGCCACCGACACGTGGCCGGCGAGCAGCGCGCCGTTGGCGATGATGACGCGGTCACCGATCTTGCAGTCGTGTGCCACATGGCAGTTGGCCATGAGGAAGTTGCCGTCCCCGATGCGCGTGCTGCCGCCCGCGGTGGTCGCACGGTGGATCGTCGCACCCTCCCGGATCAGGTTGTCCGCACCGATTTCGAGCCGGCTCACCTGGTCGTGAAAGCTCACGTCCTGCGGCTCTCCGCCGAGCATCGCGTGCTCCCACACGCGGCAACGCGGGCCCAGCGTCGTGTAGCGACGGATGACGGCGTGCGCGCCGATGCGGCAGCCGTCGCCGATGGTGACATCGCCTTCGATGACCGCGAACGGACCGACCGCGACGTCCGCTCCGAGATCCGCGCCCGGATCGATCTGCGCCGTCGGGTGGATGCCCGTGAGCGGTTCCGCTGAGCTCATTGCGAGGCCGCCTTGCGCACGACCTCGCACACGCGGTCCACCTGGTCCAGCGTCATCTGCGGGAAGATCGGCAAGGAGATCACCTCCTGCGCCACCGCCTCCGTCACCGGCAGACGCACACCACGGCACAGATCGGCGTAGACCTCCTGCTGGTGCAGCGGCACCGGGTAATAGATCATCGACCCGATCTGCACCTCTGCGAGCGCTTTCTGAATGGCATCGCGGCGCGGGCTGCGGACGGTGTACTGGTGGTACACGTGCGTGCGACCAAGCGCTTCGACCGGGGTCACGACGACCCCCGCCAGGCGTTCGTTGTACGCCTGCGCGATGGCACGCCGCCGCGCGTTGAAGTCTTCGAGGTGCTGCAGCTTCACGCGCAGGATCACCGCCTGGATCTCGTCGAGCCGGCTGTTGTAGCCGATCACGTGATGATGGTAGCGCTCCCGGCTGCCGTGGTTGCGATAGACGCGCACTTCCGCCGCGAGTTGCGCGTCCCCGGTCGTCACCATGCCGCCGTCGCCGAACGCGCCGAGATTCTTGCTCGGGTAGAACGAGAAACAGCCGAAGTCGCCGAAGCTGCCGGTCATGCGTCCACGGTAGCGGGCACCGTACGACTGAGCGCAGTCCTCGACGAGCCGCAGGCCGTGCTTGCGGCAGAGAGCGACGATGGGATCGAGGTCGGCTGCCTGCCCGTACAGGTGCACCGGCATCACCGCCCTGGTGCGCGGCGTGATCGCGCGTTCGATCGCCCCCGGGTCGATGTTGAAGGTGTTCTCCTGGATATCCACGAAGACGGGGGTGGCACCGGTGTAGGAAATCGCCTCCGAAGTGCCGATGAAGGT
>JAEUMW010000078.1 GCA_016791345.1 Betaproteobacteria bacterium
GTGATCGTCGGCGGCCGGACGAACTTGCAGTCGCCGTCCTCGTCGTCCGGCGCCCGCGCAAGCTGTTCCAGATCGGCCTTGGTGACGCAGTCCTTCTCGACCACGGGCCGGGGAAATGCAGCACCCTTGTACGTCATCTCCCACGCCCCGGTCTTCACCGCGATCGTTTGTGCCGAGGCGAGCAGCGGGCAGCACAGCAGCATCGTGAGACAACGTCTCTTCATTTCTTCCTCCGACGGGTTGAGCGCCGGCGATGTTATCCCGGCGAGGCGGTTCCCGCCACCGCCACGTCCTCGCTCACAGGCTGGGTGAAGGGCGTGATCGGCATGGGGCTGCCGACGGTGGCGATGCGGAGGAAAGAACCGCATCGAGCGGCACCCTGAGATCCGTGTACCGTTGAATCCAAGTGCCGTATCAGCAAGTGCGACAGTATACTCGCGGCAATCGCAGCTGAGGCAGGCGCAACCACGACCCCTAGCTACCCAGAAGGATTGTCTGAGAGGCAACCGTCAACGCCGTTACGAGGCTTCTGCAAAGGGGTGCACTCAAGGCTTAGACAACAGACACAACTTGCCGGAATTGAGAAGCCTCGATGAATATCAAGCTAACTGGTTTGCGCCTGCAGAACTGGAAGAACTTTGCTCAGGTCCAGGTAGACATTCGGGATCGCTTGTTTCTCGTGGGCCCGAACGCCTCCGGAAAGTCGAACCTTCTCGATGTTTTCCGTTTCCTCCGGGATCTGGCGTCGTCGGGTGGTGGATTTCAAGAAGCCATCAGCCGCCGTGGCGGCGTAAGCGCGATCCGCTGTCTGGCGGCGCGCCGTTATCCGAACATCGAGCTCTACGTTGCTCTCAAAGTAGAGGGTGATTCGGAATACTGGGAATACGAACTCGCTTTCAATCAGGACAAGCAACGCCAGCCTTCTATACGGAAGGAGCGGGTGCGGCGCAACGGGCAGGCGGTGCTCGACCGACCGAATCCCGAAGATTTGCAGGATTTAGAGCGGTTGACGCAAACCTATCTTGAGCAGGTGAACGTAAATCAGCCCTTCCGTGATCTCGCCTCGTTCTTTGCATCGATCCGCTATTTGCACATCGTGCCCCAGCTCGTGCGTGAGCCAGATCGCTCGGTCGGTCGCGCGAACGATCCGTTCGGCGGTGATTTCCTGGAGCAGGTCGCAAAAACACCCGAGAAAACCCGAAATGCTCGCTTGCGGCGCATCCAAGATGCGCTTCGGGTAGCCGTACCACAGCTTCACGAGATCGAGATGTGGCGGGACATTCGGGGGACACCACACTTGCGCGGAAAATACCAGCATTGGCGCCCGCAGGGAGCGTGGCAAACCGAGGAACAGTTCTCGGATGGGACGCTTCGGCTGATGGGACTCTTATGGGTAGCGCTGGATAAGGAGGGGCCATTGCTCCTTGAAGAGCCAGAACTCTCGCTCCATCCTGAGGTTGTGCAGGTACTGCCGCAGATGCTGGCGCGACTTCAGCGGCGCACTGGTCGACAGATCTTTCTCAGTACCCATTCGCCGGACCTGCTCCGCGATGAAGGAATCGGACTCGACGAGGTGCTACTCCTTCGGCCTGGACCTGAGGGAACGGAGGTAACGCCGGCAGGTTCGCACCAAGATATACGCGATCTCCTCGAGGGCGGGCTCTCGCTCGCGGATGCCGTTATACCAAGGACGCGGCCTGTCCACGCGGAGCAACTTGGCCTTTTCGGGGACGGTTGAGGATGCAGTGTTGGTGACTATCTCGGCAGCTGTCGAGGGCGCTACGGATGAAGCGGTCGTGCGAAAGCTCATTACGCAAGTCGGTGCAGAGCTTGGACCAGTGTATGGCAAGTACGGCAAAGCGTCGCTTCGCGAAAAGAGAACGGGCTATGTCAACGCCGCACGCCGAGCACCATGGATTGTTCTTGTCGACCTCGATCACGATGCGCCATGCCCGCCGCCTTTACGTTCGGATTGGGTTCCTGTGCAGGTGCCGTTTCTCTGCTTTCGCGTGGCCGTCCGCGCCGTGGAGGCATGGCTGCTCGCGGACGCCGATGCGCTTGCAGCCTTCCTCGGCGTCTCGCGAAACAGGATCCCGCGAGATCCTGAATCCCTGCAGGACCCGAAGACAGCAATGGTGAATCTTGCACGCGCCTCGCGCCGCACTGCCATTCGGGCGGACATGGTACCGCGCGACGGTAGTGGGCGGCCAATTGGTCCCGCCTACGCGTCACGTCTCATCGAATTTGCATCGTCGCCATGGCGGCCGGACATTGCTGCCCAGCGCTCAGACAGCCTGCGGCGCGCTCTTGCATGTCTGGAGAAACTGACAAACGTAGTGTGATCTCCAAGGTTTCTTCCTTTCGCGTTCCGTTTCATCCTGAAGCTTTCGTCTGCGCCGCGAGCTCCGCGAGCCTCGCGTCCCGCTCCGCCTTCGGCAGCTTCGCGAGTTGCTTCGCCGCCGCGTAGAACCGGCCGAGATCGCCCTGCTCCTGCGCGAGCAGCGCCTGGAAGGCGGGGACCTGCTGCGTATAGCTTGCGACGGAGGCGATCTGCGCGTTGTTGAGCGGCCCGGCGATCCAGGCGTCGTACCCGCTTGGCATGCCCCAACGCCGCTTGAGCGCGGCGTAGTCCTCGCGCATCGCGGCGAGGGTCTGCGCCTTCAGCGCCCGCTTTTCGTCGTCGCCTGTATCCGAGGCGTAGATCGCTGTCAGCTTGCCCTGGTATTCGATGACGAGCGCGATGAACTCGCGCTTGCGTGCCTGTCCGCGCTCGAACTGCACGAGCTTCTCGGGCGAGCCTTGGGCCTCGACCCAGCGCCGGACCCCTTCCTGCTCGACCGCCGTGGCGAAGGATTCGTTGAAGGTCGTGTCATCCTTCACGTAGACGACCTGGTGCGCGAGTTCGTGGAAGATGAGCCGCGCAAGCTCGGTGTCCGGATAGCCGATGACGGTGCTCGGCACCGGGTCGTCGAACCACCCCAGGGTGGAATAGGCGGGTACGCCCCCGACGTAGGTGTCGTAGCCTTCCGCCTTCAGGCCGTCCGCGAAGCCGCGCGCGCTCTGCTCGGCGAAATAGCCGCGATAGGTGACGCAGCCGGCGACGGGGAAGCACCACTGCACGGGCTGCAGCGAGAGCTCGGGCGCGGCGAAGACGTTCCACACGACGTAGGGACGGCCAAGCTCGGCAAAGGTGCGATAGCTGCCGTTGTCGGGCAGGCCGAGGTCGTCGCTGGCAAAGCTTCGGATCTCCTGTACCTGCCTCAGGCGGGCCTTGAGCTCGGGCTTCGTATCCGGGTCGGCAAGCCAGTCGTCGATCGGGCGGGACTTCTGCCAGAGTTCGAGTTGACCGCTTGCCGCCTGCCAGTAGTACGGCGCGGCGGTGCAGCCGGAAAGGGCGAGCGCCAGGAGCACCGCCACCGCGAGCGCAGACCTCAAACCACCTCCGCCTGCGCATGCTGGAAGCGGCCGCTCTCCAGAAACGCGACGATCTGGCGCGCCACCGACGGCGCTACCAGCATTCCGGCGTGACTCACTTTCAGGCGGATGTAATCCCGTGCGCCGGGCACCAGCGTTTCCCGGCAGGTGACGACGCCGTCGTGCGGCGCCTCCAGCACGCGCAGCAGGGCACCCGCCCCGAGCGGCATGGTGCCCGCGATGACGCCGACCTCGAGATCTCTCGGCGGCGGCACCGCTTCCTCCCGAGACCACAGCGCGTAGCTGCGGCCGAGCACCCACCGACCCGGCCGGATGGCGCCGACTGCACGCCCCGCGCGACTGCCGTGAAACGGCGGCGCAAGCAGCACGACGCGCCCGAGGCGCGGATCCCGCGACTCCGCCAGCATCTTCAGGATGACGAGCGTGCCCATGCTGTGGCCGACAAGATGCACGCGGGGCGCATCCAGTCCCGCGATGTGCCGCGCCAGCCGGTGCACATGAGCATCGAGCGGATCGCTCACCGAGGCGTAGGAGAACGCGCAGTCCGTCCGCAGGCCGCAGCGCCCGATGCGGCGCGCCTGCAGGCCGAGCGTCGGCCCACGCATCCACAGGCCGTGGACGAAGACGACGGTCGCCGGACGACGCTCCTGCACCTCGTGTGACCGCGGTTGTGCTAGTGCGTTGTCCCCCACACTTCCGCGACGCGGGCGTCGCGCCCGCAACTCGTCCGGTAATAGCGATAACGGATGGGATGCTTCTTGTAGTAGTCCTGGTGGTAATCCTCCGCCACGTAGAACGTGCCCGCCGGCACGATCTCGGTGTAGATCCGGGGCAGGCGCCCCTCCTTCTCCAGGGCCGTCTTGCTCGCCTCGGCCGCGGCGCGCTGGGCGTCGTTCTCGTAGAAGATGGCGGTGCGGTACTGCGCGCCCACGTCGCAGAACTGACGATCCTTCACCGTCGGGTCGACGTGGTGCCAGAAATAATCCAGCAACTGCTCGTAGCTGACCTGCTGCGGGTCGTACCACACGCGCACGGACTCCGCATGCCCGGTGCCGCCGGCACTCACCTGTTCATAGGTCGGATTCTGCACCTTGCCGCCGGTATAGCCGGACTCTGCCCTGGTCACGCCCGGCAGCTTCTCGAAGTCGGCCTCGACGCACCAGAAGCATCCGCCGGCGAAGATGGCCGAGACCTCCTTGCCTTCCGCGCCCGCAGTCCGGAAGCAGAGGAGCGCGGCGAGCGCGACCGTGCAGGCGAGCAGGCGCTTCATGTCCGCAACGCCGGCAAGGTTTCACCCGCCGGCACGAACTCGAGCGCGAGACCGTTGTTGCAGTAGCGCAGACCCGTCGGCTGCGGGCCATCGTTGAAGACGTGCCCCTGATGCCCGCCACAGCGCGCGCAGTGGTATTCCGTGCGCGGCCACACGAGCCGGTAGTCCTTTTTCGTGCCGACCGCCTCCGGCCGCGCATCGAAGAAGCTCGGCCAGCCGGTGCCGCTTTCGTACTTCTGGGCAGAGTCGAAGAGCGGCAGGTAGCACGCGGCACAGATGAAGGTGCCGGCGCGCTTCTCGGCGTTGAGCGGGCTCGTGAACGGGCGCTCGGTGTCCTCCTCAAAGAGGACGGCATAGCGGTTTGCCGGCAGCAGGGTCTTCCACTCGGATTTCGGCTTGTTCAGCGGTGTCACGGACGATTTCTCCTTGCCCGCCGCGGGCAACGCAGCGGCTACGAACAACCCGGACAGGCCGGTCAGGAAATTGCGGCGTTTCATGATCCTTCTCGTGATTCGATTCGTCGGCTAAGACCCGCTCGCCCCGGCGCGGTTCCGCGCGCATCCGTGCGCCGCCCCCCGCGCCGCGGCGAGCCGGCAATCACTTCGAGGCAAGGCCTTTGCCGAGAAACTCCTTGGCGCCGACCATGCCGCTGTGCCCGGTGTCCATCATCTCGAACACCTTGACCTGATACGTGATGTACTCGTCATGGGAGACGCGGCCGTCACCGTTGGTGTCGATCTTGTGCATCATCTCGGGGCTCTGCAGCCCGCGCGCGTAGCCGCCGGTAGCGAAGGAGGCGAGTTCACTCGACGGTGCCAGAAACTCCTTCTCGTCGATCATCATCGTCTTGTCGTGATCCAGCATCACGAAGACGCGCTCCTGGTACGCGACCCACTCGTCCTTCGACACCATGCCGTCCTTGTTGGTGTCGATCTTCTTCATGAGCTCGCCGCTCCTGAGACCGCTCGCGTAGCCGCCGGTGGCGAAGGACACCATGTCATCGGCGGCGGCGGCAAACGGAGCGCAGATCAGCAATGTGGCGGCGGTGGCAACAGCGCGCATTCGGCGCGCCCTCGCGGGTGTGAACATGGGGAGGTCCTCCGTGACGGATGGGTGATGGCGGCTCGCACCCGGTACCTCTTGTGCCGGGCAGCACGCTCCCGAGCAGTGTGCTGGCGGCGGCTCACGTCTTCGTCACGCAAGTCTCACATTTCCGTCACGCGCTCGGACCCGCGGCGCTCACCCGGCGGCGCGCGACTCCAGCGTCCGCAGCCTTTGTTCGAGGGTGCGCCGCTCCATCTCGACGCCGGCGCGCACCGCAAACAGCGAGAAGATCGACTGCACCGGCAGGTCTTCCTGCATCGGCTCCGTGTTGTAGCAGGCGAGGTGACCGATGACACGACCGGTGCTGTCGAAGATGGGGATGCCGAGATAGCTCTCGAAGCCTGCCTCGCGCGGGTAGATGACCCCCACGTCGCGCTGGTACACGCACACCCGCCCGAGATTCACGGTCTCCTGGCAGGGAGTCCCCGCCAGGTCGAACTCGTTCGCCTCCGCCCAGGTGTCGTTCTTCCAGGAGGCGAGCTTGCGTACGTGCGTGGTCGGAAAGTTCGCGCACTCGGCGATGAAGGCGTAGCGAACGCCCAGCGCGCTCGCAAAGTTGCGCACCAGGCTGCGGAAGAACTCGTCGCCGCGCGCGGCCGCCAGCCCTTCCGCCAGCGCGACCAGCACTTCCTCCGCGCGCTTGCGGGCGGTGATGTCGGTATTGAGGCCGACCAGCCGGTATGGCTTGCCGGCAGCCGTGCGCAGGGTGGCGCCGCGTGCCAGCACCCAGCGGTAACGCCCGCTCTTGTGGCGCAGCCGGTGATCGTTCTCGAAGCGCGAGGTGGTACCGTCGAGGTGCGCCTGCAGCGCGGAAAGCGTCGTCTCCAGGTCGTCCGCGTGGATGCGTCCGCGCCACTCGTCCAGGCTGTCGCCGATCTCGTCCTCGGTGTAACCCAGCATCGACTTCCAGCGCGCCGAGTAATAGACATGGTCGTCTCCGACCTCCCACTCCCACAACCCGTCATCGGCCCCGCGCACCGCCAGCGTGTAGCGCTCCTCGCTCTCGCGCAGGCGGTCCTCGGCGGCACGGCGACGCTCGGTCTCGCGTTCCGCATCGCGCGCGCGCTCGGCAAGCTTCTCACCGAGGCGACCGACGCTCGCCGCCAATCGCCCGGTGCCATTCGCGTTATCGAGGTGCGCGATGCCGCCGGCGGCGAGGAGCTCGGCCGATTCGGCGACACGGTCGAGCGAACGCGCCAGAAAGAATCGCAGGGCGAGCGCGGTGACGATCAGGGCGGCAACCAGGCCGGCGACGAGGAGCAGGGTCAGATCGCGCAGGCCCGCGCGGATGACTGCGAACTGCGGTCCGAAGTCGACATTCGCCGTGAGCCAGCCGAGCACCACCGCGCCGTCGGTGACCGGTTGCTCGAGGGCGTGCGCATCCGCTGCCGTCGCGGCAACATCCTGACCAGAGACCTTGCGCACGGTCCGCCCCGAGCGGTCCTTGATCTCGAGCGCGACCCAGCCCGGACGTGCCCGCAGCGCTTCGTCGAGCACCGGTGCCGCCGCTGCGGTCCCGCCGTCCTTGAGCAGCGGCGCGAGTTCACGAGACAGCCGGTCCAGCGCATCGCCGATGCGGTCGCGATACTGCGTCTCTCCCTCAGCAATGGCGTGCGGCGCCCAGACCCAGCGCACGCCGCCGACCACGACCAGCCACACCACGGCGAGTGGCACCAGGATTCTCCAGTAGAGCGCCATCTGCCTCCCTCCCTTCCGAATGACGAGCGCGCTATCGCGCAGCGCCGGCAAGCGGCAACGAAAACGCGAAGACTGCGCCGCGACCGGGTTCACTCTCAACACTGATGCGACCGCCGTGCAGTTCGACGATCTGCCGGGCGATGGCGAGCCCGAGGCCGGCGCCGCCGGAGCGGCTGTCGCGGCTCTTGTCCACGCGATAGAGGCGCTCGAAGACGTGCGGCAGGTGATCCTTCGGAATGCCGGTGCCGGTGTCGGCCACCGCGATCAGCACGTCGTGCTCGCGCGCCTGCGTGGTGACGGTGACGCTGCCGCCCGCCGGCGTGTGGCGCAGCGCGTTGTCGATCAGGTTCTGCAGCACGCGCTCGACGAGCGCGATGTCGGCCATGACGATCGGGAGCTCGGCACTCACCTCGGCGCGGATGTCGACCCGACGCCGCTCGGCATCGAGCGCGAACTTCTGCACCACGTCCTGGATCAGTTCGGCCACCGGAAACGCCTCGGCGTGCACGGTCACTTCCTTGGCTTCGAGCTTGGCCAGTTCGAAGAGCTCGGCCACCAGTTGCGCGAGTCGCTCGGTCTGCTGGGTCGCGATCGACAGATACGTTCGCTGCTCGTCCGCCGACAGACTGTCGCCTTTGATGATCAGGGTCTCGAGGTAGCCGCGCAGCGAGGCGAGCGGAGTGCGCAGGTCGTGCGAGACGTTCGCGACGAGGTCGCGACGCACCGACTCCTGCCGCTGCAGTTCGCGGATCATGGCGGTCATCCGCTCCACCATCTCGTTGTAGGTGGCGGCGACGCGATCGATCTCGTCCGCCCGGCCCGGCGGCGGCAGCGGCGAGAAGAGCACTTTCTCGCGAAACGCGCTGTTCTTGAAATGCTCCATCGCCGCCACCAGCCGCTCCAGCCGGCGGGCCACGACGGCGAAGATGGTAAAGCCGGCCACCAGCGCCAGCACGAGGCCGGCGAGCATGATCAGGAGGCTCTGGTCGAGGATGTAGCGCGTCTCGCGATGGCCGGTGACCGCGTCGTACAGCTCACCGCCGAGGATCGCGTAGATGTAGCCCATGCCGTCACCGCTGGCGGCCAGTGGCGCAGCGGCGAAGATCTTGCGGCGCATCGCATCGCGCGGGTCGTCGCCGCGGATGGGGAAGCGGCCGCCCGCGAGAAACGCGCGGATGGGATCGAGATCGACGGTACGGCGGACGACCTTGCCGGGCGCGGCGGAGAACGCGAGGATCGCACCGGACATGTCGACGACGTAGACTTCGATGCCGGGATTCAAGTGCATGAGCGACTCGATCCGCCGCTTGAGCGCCACCGGATCGCTCACGGCGTCGCGGATCTCGGACGCCACTTC
>JAEUMW010000079.1 GCA_016791345.1 Betaproteobacteria bacterium
CATCGCACGGCTACATCACCGACGTCATCGAGCCGGCCGAGTCGCGGTCCGTGATCGCGCTCTCGCTGCGCAAGGTGCTCAATAAACGGGAACTGCGACCCGCCAAGAAGCACGGCAACATTCCGCTCTGAGCGCGTCGAGCGGCCCAACCGGGAGCAGCAGACCAATGTCCGAAGTTATGATCAAGGCGCTCTGGATATACGGCCTGGCGATCGTGGTATCGCTCGCCGTGGCCGTCGTCATCAAACTCATCGTGGTGATTCTGGGCGCGCTCGAACGCAAACCCGCGGCAGCGCCGAAACCGGCTGCGGCCGTCCCGGCGCCGGCCCTCGATGTCGTCGCCGATCACGTCGCCGCCATCTCGGCGGCGGTGTACGCCATGCTCGGCGCACACCGCATCGTCCACATCGAAGAGCAGCGGCAGGCCGGATGGGTCGTGGAGGGAAGGCTGGCGCATCACACCTCGCACGCGATCCAGCACCATCCGAAGCAATAGCAGCAAGCACGAACAAGGGAGAGAAAGACGATGGAGAAGAAATTCCGGATCACGGTCGACGGCAAGCAGTACGACGTGACGGTCGAGGACCTGACCGACAGCGGGAACACGATCTATCCGTCCCCGGGCAGCATGTCCATCCCGTCACCCGCCGCTGCGGCGGCGCCCGCGGCCGCAGCGACTCCCGCACCCGCCAAGCCGGCAGCCGGAAGCGCCGATGTCGTCAGCACGCTGGGCGGTGTCGTCGAGTCGGTTGCCGTGTCGATGGGTCAGACCGTGGCCCAGGGCGACAAGGTCGTGATCATCGAGGCGATGAAGATGAAGACGCCGATGGTGGCGCACAAGGGCGGCAAGATCACCGCCATCCACGTCAAACCCGGTGAAGCTGTGGAGGCGGGTCAGGCACTGGTCAGCATCGGTTGAAGCAGGGGGCTCCCCATGGAAGGCGTTCATCTGCTCGATATCTTTCAGGGCATTGCCACCCTCGTCGCTGCTGATCCGAAGATCTTCTGGGGACGTATCGGCCTCATCCTGCTCGGCTTCGTGCTGATCTATCTCGGCAAGAAGGGCGTGCTGGAAGCGCTGCTGATGATCCCGATGGGTCTCGGCATGGTCGCCGTCAATGCCGGCGTGATGTTCTTCGAGGGCAGCAAGCCGGGCACGCTGTTCGTCGATCCGCTGATCGAGGGGACCGACGCGACCATGACCATCCTGCAGATCGACTGGCTGCAGCCGATCTACACCTTCATGTTCAGCAACGGTCTCATCGCCGTGCTCGTATTCATGGGCATCGGCGTGCTGCTCGACGTGGGCTTCGTGATGGCACGGCCGTTCCAGAGCATGATCCTCGCGCTCTTCGCCGAACTGGGCACGGTGGCCACCTTTCCCATCGCCGTCTGGCTCGGCATGAGCGAGCGCGAGGCGGCGTCTGTCGCTCTCATCGGCGGCGCTGATGGACCGATGGTGCTCTTCGCCTCCCTCATCCTTGCCAAGGATTTGTTCGTCCCCATTACCGTGGTGGGTTACCTGTACCTGGGGCTCACCTATGGCGGCTATCCCTATCTCATCAAGATGCTCATACCGGAACGCCTGCGCGCCATTCCGATGCCGATGGGCGACGTGAAGCGGATCACATCCGGGCAAAAGCTGGTGTTTGCGGTGGTTGCGTGCACCTTGTTGTGCCTGCTGTTTCCGGTCGCCGCCCCGCTCTTCCTCGCCCTTTTCATCGGTGTCGCGGTGCGCGAGAGCGGACTCCTGAATTTTCAGAACCTGCTGAGCGAGACCGTCCTCTACGGCGCCACTTTCTTCCTCGGACTGACGCTCGGCATCCTGTGCGAGGCGAACACGATATTGAGCCCGGTGGTGCTCAAGCTGCTGCTACTCGGCATCCTCGCGCTCACGCTCGCTGCGATCGGCGGGATCATCGGCGGCTACGTGATGTATTTCTGGTACCGCGGCAAGTTCAACCCCATGATCGGTGTGGCCGGAGTAAGCTGCGTGCCGACCACGGCGAAGATCGTGCAAAAGATGGCGACCGCCGCATCACCGGGGGTCATGATCATGCCTCACGCGCTGGGTGCGAACATCAGCGGCGTGATCACCACCGCGATCCTCACCGGCATTTACGTCGCGCTGCTGCGCTAAGGCACCCGCCGCGACCAACCAAGAGGAGGTCATCGCATGGCTGACATCGACAAACAGGCTGTCGCGGCGGTGCTGGACAGGATTCTCGAGCACGAACTCGCCGGCGTCGTGCGCTATACGCACTTCGCCTTCATGATCTTCGGGCACAGTCGCATTCCCATCGTCTCGTGGTTCCACAAGCAGGCGGACGAATCGCTGCTGCACGCGCGCGAAGCCGGCGAGATGATCACCCTGCTCGGGGCGCATCCGTCGCTTCGCATCGGACCGCTGCTGGATACGCACGAGCACGACATCGACACGCTGCTGCGCACGTCGCTCGACAGCGAACGCGCAGCAGTCGCCCTCTACCGCGAGTTGCTCGATCTGGTGCGCGACAAGTCCGTGCTGCTCGAGGAGTACGCGCGCCGGATGATCGCCGGCGAAGAGATGCACGTCGGCGACGTGGAGAAGATGCTGCGCCGGTCTTGAGCGCGAATAGGCTGCAGGCACGCGGCCGCAACCGACACGACACCATCACGAACTGAGGAGGTATTCATGAGCGACAGACCCTTCCGCATTCTTGGTCTCCAGCAGATCGCCATCGGCGGCACCGACAAGCAGCGGTTGCGCAAGCTGTGGGTGGACACGCTGGGCGTGCCGGTCACCGGCAATTACCGCAGCGAGCGCGAGAACGTCGACGAGGACATTCTCGCGCTGGGCACGGGTCCGACCAAGGTGGAGATCGATCTCATGCAGCCGGTCGACATCGCCAAGAAGCCGGCCGTGCACGAGACGCCGCTCAATCACATCGGTCTGTGGGTAGACGACCTGCCGAAGGCGGTGGAGTGGCTGACGGCGAACGGCATGCGCTTCGCCCCGGGCGGCATCCGCAAGGGAGCGGCCGGCTTCGACATCTGCTTCGTGCACCCGAAAGGCAACGATCAGTTCCCGATTTCGGGCGAAGGTGTTCTCATCGAGCTGGTGCAGGCGCCGCCGGAGGTGGTCGAGAAGCTGGGCGCGTAGCAGCGCAGAAGCTCAAATGGACACGGCCGGCGCTTGGCGCCGGCCGTGCGCCGTATCGGTCCTCGCGACCCGACACGCCAGTTTCGCTTACGAAGGGCTCGACTCGAACTCGATGATGGGCTGATCGACAGCGAGGCTGTCGCCCGGCTTCGCGAGCAGCACCTTCACCTTGGCATCGTTCTCGGCGCGCAGCACGTTCTCCATCTTCATCGCCTCGATGACCGCGAGCTTCTCCCCGGCCTTGATCTCCTGACCTTCACTCACCGCGACTTCCGTCAGCAGACCCGGCATCGGCGAGATCAGGAAGCGCGACAGATCGGGTGGCGGCTTGTGCGGCATAAACGCGTGCAACTCCGCCGCGCGCGCCGTGATCACCATCACGTCGACCTGCGTGCCCCAGTGGAACAGGCGATAGTGCATGCCGCGGCGTTCGACCTGCATGCACACGTCGTGGCCGTTGATGGTGCCGCGGAAGAGCGGATGGCCGAAGGCCCAATCCGAGATGACCGTGAAGGTCTCGCCCTTGTAGGTGATCTGGTGCCCGCCGGGCACGCCGGCCACCGTCACCAAGTGCGACTCGGTGCCCAGAATGACGTTCCAATCGGTGCCGACCCGGTACTGGTGGCCGGGCATCTGGCCCGAAATGCCGGCGGCGCGCTCGCTGTAGCGGCGGTGCATGGACGCCGCCACGCACACGAGCAGAGCCGGGTCGTCGTGCGGCACGTCCTCGGCACGAAAGCCCTTCGGATACTCCTCGGCGATGAGCCCGGTGTGCATGCGCCCGGACACGAAGCGCGGGTGCTGCATCAACGCCGCCTGGAACGGGATGTTGGTCGACACGCCGCGAATCACGAATGCGTTGAGCGCGTCCCGCATGCGTCCGATGGCCTGATCGCGCGAGGCGCCGTGCGTGATCAGCTTGGCGATCATCGAGTCGTAGTACATCGAGATCTCACCACCCTCGTAGACGCCGGTGTCGACCCGCACCACGCCCGGCACCTCTGGCGGCGGAATGTATTTCACCAGGCGTCCGATCGAGGGCAGGAAGTTGCGGAAGGGATCCTCCGCGTTGATGCGACACTCCATCGCCCAGCCGGAGAGCTTGAGATCCTTCTGCGTGAACCCCAGCTTTTCGCCTGCGGCAACGCGGATCATCTGCTCCACCAGGTCCAGACCGGTGATCATCTCGGTCACCGGATGCTCGACCTGCAGGCGCGTGTTCATCTCGAGGAAGTAGAAGTTGCGCTCGCGATCGACGACGAACTCCACGGTTCCCGCGGACTGGTAGCCTACGGCCTTGGCGAGCGCGACGGCCTGCTCGCCCATCGCGTGCCGGGTGCGCTCGTCGAGGAAGGGTGACGGTGCTTCCTCGATCACCTTCTGGTGGCGACGCTGGATCGAGCACTCGCGCTCCCACAGGTAGACGGTGTTTCCGTGGGCGTCACCGAGCACCTGGATCTCGATGTGGCGCGGCTCGACGATGTACTTCTCGATGAACACGCGATCGTCGCCGAACGAACTCTTCGCCTCGTTGCGACAAGCCTGGAACCCTTCGCGACACGCCTCATCGGTCGCGGCAACGCGCAGCCCCTTGCCGCCGCCGCCGGCGCTCGCCTTGATCATTACCGGATAACCGATGCCACGTGCGATCTCCACCGCCTGGTCGGCGCTTTCGATCACGTCGGTGTAACCGGGAATGGTGTTGACCTTGGCTTCGTTGGCGAGGCGCTTGGAGGCGATCTTGTCGCCCATCGCCTCGATCGAGTGCGGCTTCGGCCCGATGAAGACGATGCCGTTCTTCTCCAGCAGGTCACAGAACGTCGAGTTCTCCGAGAGGAAGCCGTACCCTGGGTGGACTGCTTCGGCGCCGGTGTCCTTGCATGCCTGCAGCACGCGGTCCATGACGAGATAGCTCTGCGCCGATGGCGGCGGGCCGATGAGCACCGCCTCGTCGGCCAGGAACACGTGTTTGGCGTCGCGGTCGGCCTCGGAATGGACCGCGACGGTGGCGATGCCCATCTTTTTCGCAGTGCGAATGACGCGGCAGGCGATCTCGCCGCGGTTGGCAATCAGAATTTTCTTGAACATGTTTTTTGTTCCGGGAATGGGGATGGTGACCGGGGTCTCCGACCAGCCTGTGCCCGCCCGCGCATCGCTGCCCAAGCGGGAGCGGTACGCTAACGCGGCGCCTGTGCCCCTGCTCCCTTCTCCCTCGTCACAGCGGTATGTTCCCGTGCTTGCGCCACGGGTTCTCGAGCTTCTTGTTGCGCAACATGGCGAGCGACCGGCAGATGCGCTTGCGCGTCTCGTTCGGCATGATGACGTCGTCGATGAAACCGCGGGCCCCCGCAATGAACGGATTCGCGAATTTCAGCCGATATTCCTCGGTGCGCTCCGCGATCGCCTTCGGGTCGCCGATGTCCTTGCGGAAGATGATCTCGACAGCCCCCTTCGGTCCCATCACCGCGATCTCCGCCGACGGCCACGCGAAGTTGACGTCCCCGCGCAGGTGCTTGGAGCTCATCACGTCGTAAGCGCCGCCGTAGGCCTTGCGCGTGATCACCGTCACCTTCGGCACCGTCGCCTCGGCGTAGGCATAGAGCAGCTTCGCGCCGTGCTTGATGATGCCGCCGTATTCCTGCGCCGTCCCCGGCATGAAGCCGGGCACGTCGACGAAGGTGATGAGCGGGATGTTGAAGGAGTCGCAGAAGCGCACGAAGCGCGCGCCCTTGATCGCGCTCTTGATGTCGAGGCAGCCGGCGAGCACCAGCGGCTGATTGGCGATGATGCCCACCGTCGCCCCCTCCATGCGGCCGAAGCCGATCACGATGTTCTTCGCGTGATCCGGCTGCAGCTCGAAGAAGTCGGTGTCGTCGACCACCTTGAGGATCAGTTCCTTGATGTCGTACGCCTTGTTCGGATTGTCCGGCACCAGCGTGTCGAGCGAGAAGTCGAGACGGTCCGCACTGTCGGTCGTGGGGCGCACCGGCGGCTTCTCGCGGTTGTGCACGGGCAGATAGTTCACCAGCCGGCGCACCATGACTAGCGCCTCGACGTCGTTCTCGAACGCGCGGTCGGCCACGCCGGACTTGGTCGAATGCGTGACCGCACCGCCGAGTTCCTCAGCCGTCACCTGTTCGTGGGTCACGGTCTTCACGACCTCCGGCCCGGTCACGAACATGTAGGAGCTGTCCTTCACCATCACGATGAAGTCGGTCATGGCCGGCGAGTAGACCGCACCGCCCGCGCACGGCCCCATGATCACGGAGATCTGCGGGATCACGCCGGAGGCGATCACGTTGCGCTGGAAGACGTCGGCGTATCCGGCGAGCGATGCGACCCCCTCCTGGATGCGCGCACCGCCCGAGTCGTTGAGGCCGATGACGGGCGCGCCGACCCTCACCGCCTGATCCATGATCTTGCAGATCTTCTCGGCGTGCGCCTCGGAAAGCGCGCCGCCGAAGACGGTGAAATCCTGGCTGAAGACGAAGACGAGCCGGCCGTTGATGGTGCCGTAACCGATCACTACGCCGTCGCCCGGAATCTTCTGCTCGCCCATCCCGAAGTCGTTGCAGCGGTGCTCGACGAACATGTCCCATTCTTCGAACGTGTCCGGATCGAGCAGAAGCTCGATGCGCTCGCGCGCAGTCAGGCGTCCCTTCTGGTGTTGCGAGTCGACCCGCCGCTGACCGCCACCGAGGCGTGCGGCAACCCGCTTGTCGTCAAGCTGCTTGATGATGTCGTGCATGGATGTTGTGCCTTGTTCTCAGTGGAAACGAACGGATTTCCGCTCCCCCACGTGAACGGTAGCGGTCGGCCGTCGCGGTGGCCGCCCCGTTCATTCCCTGCCCTCCCGTGATACTCGCGACGGTATCACGCCGCCCCCGATACCTCAAGCCGAGGATGGAACTCTCGGCGAAACTTCGTGTCATGCGGCGAAAACCCGCGCAGTTGTGGCGATCGTCCTGCGCCGGCTAGGCCTCGTCCTCCTTGCCGGCAAGCGGATCGCCGAGTACTTCGTCCAACCGTTTCACCACCTCGCGCGCCGTGTTCACGCCCATGTTCTTGAGCTTCTGGTTGAGTGCCGCGATCTCGATCAGGGTCGCCGTGCTGCGACCGGGCTTCACCGGCAGCATGATGTGCGGCACCCGCACGTCGAGAATGCTGACCGTTTCTTCGGTCAGCCCGATGCGGTCGTATTCGATGGTGTCCTGCCAGTCCATCAGGGTTATCACGAGCGAGATGCGTTTGTCGGGGCGCACCGCAGCAGCGCCGAACAGCCGGTTTACGTCGATCACGCCCAGCCCGCGCGCCTCCATGTGGAAAGGCAGCAGGTTCGAGCCGCAGCCGATCAGGATCGAATCGTTCAAACACTTGATGGAGACCATGTCGTCGGCGACCAGATGCGAGTCGCCGCGGCGAAGGAGATCGAGCGCAACCTCGCTCTTGCCGATGCTGCTGTGACCCTGGATCAGCACACCCAGGTCGTGGATCTCCAGCAGAACCCCATGAACGTCGGTGCATGGCGCGAAATGCGGCTCCAAGTGCTCCCACAGGCGCTTGTACAGCTTGGTCGTGCTGTGCGGACAGGTCAGGACCGGGATGCCGGCCGCTTCCGCGCGCTCGCACATGACGGCGGGTGGCGTGTTGCCGTTGGTGACGACGACACAGGGCACGTCCTCGTGCGACAGGATCTCGGAGAGCGCGTCCAAGGCGGTTCTCCCGTGCGCGTGTGTGGCGAGATAGGCGAGTTCGCCCTGGCCGAAGATCTGGATGCGTTCGGAGCGGAACTCGCTGAAATACCCCGTGAGTTCCAGGGCCGGCCGGTTGAGCTCGGCGGTGGTGATCAGGCGGTCGAGACCGTCTTTTCCCGCGACCACCGCCAGGCCGAGCATCGGCTGGTCGAGGAGCTTGCGTACGGTCGTCGTCATGGCGCGGCGGACGGGTCCTACTCGATGAACACGTAGCTCCCCGGCGCCGGGCCGAGCACCGCAAAGCCCTGATCCGCGGCGCCGAACGCGGGCGGCGGCACGCGTGCGGACGCGCCGTGAGCCACCAGCCAGCGCTGCCATTCCGGCCACCACGAGCCTTCGACGACAGGCGTCTGCGCTGCCCAGGAATCAGCGTCCACGTACCGCTCGCCCTCGCGGCGCAGCGCGACCTGATAGCGCCGCCGCGAGTGGCCTGGCTCGCTCACCACGCCCGCGTTGTGGCCGCCATTGGCGAGCAGGAAGGTGACGTCGGTGTCGGCCATGAGGCCGAGCTTGTAGACCGACCTCCACGGCGCAACGTGATCTTCGGTCGTAGCGACCGAGAACATCGGTACGCGGATGTCCGCGATGACCACCGGGCGGCCCTCGACCTTGTAGCGACCCTCGGCGAGATCGTTGTCGAGGAAGAGCGAACGCAGCACCTCGGAGTGCATCCTGTACGGCGCGCGCGTCACATCGGCGTTCCACGCCATCAGGTCGCTCATGCCCTGGCGCTCGCCGAGCAGGTACTCCCGCATCATCTTCGACCAGATCAGGTCGTTCGAGCGCAGCAACTGGAAGGCGCCGGCGAACTGGCGGCCGTCGAGGTAGCCCTGGTCCCACATCACGTCCTCGATGTAGGTCACCTGGCTCTCGTCGATGAAGGGCATGAGCTCGCCCGGCTCGCTGAAGTCGAGCTCGGTGGTGAACAGCGTCATCGAGCGAATGCGCTCCTCGCCATCGCGCGCCATCGCGGCGACGGCCGTCGTCAGCAGAATGCCGCCGAGACAGTAACCGACAGCGTGCGGCTTCACGTTCGGCACGACGGCTTCGATCGCGCGCAGCGCGGCGCGTATGCCGAGGCGGCGGTAGTCGTCCATGCTCAAGTCCCGGTCCTCGGGCCCGGGGTTCTTCCAGGAGATCATGAAGACCGTGTGCCCCTGCCCCACCAGGTACTTCACCATGGAATTGTCCGGCGAGAGGTCCAGGATGTAGTACTTCATGATCGGTGCCGGCACGAAAAGGATCGGCTCGGCGTAGACCGTGGGGGTCGCCGGTGCGTACTGGATGAGCTCGACCAGTCGATTGCGGAATACGACCTCGCCGGGTGTGACCGCCACATCGCGCCCCACCGTGAACGCCTCGGTGCCGACCGGTTTGCGTCCGGCCACGGTGCGCTCGATGTCCTGGATCAGGTTGATGAATCCGCGCACGAAGTTGAGCCCGCCATCTATCGCGGCCGCCTTCAGCACTTCGGGATTGGTCCAGACGAAGTTCGACGGCGCCACCACATCGAGAAGCTGCCGTGCCATGAAACTCGTCGCCTTCTCCTTCTGCGTCGACATTCCGCGGATGCTGGTGGTGGCGTTCCACCACCACTGCTGGTTCAGCAGAAACCACTGGTAGAAGAAATTGAACGGCGGCTGCTGCCACGCCTCGCTGCTGAAACGGTGGTCCTGGGGCAGCGGCTGGATGCATGGCGGCGTGCCCGGCTGTGTGGCCGCCCGCGCCGACCACACGGCGAATCGGGCCGCCTTGCGCCACGCCTTCTGCGCGAGTTCGGCCTGCTTGCCGGGCGCCATCGCCAGGTTGGCGAGCCAGTCGAGATAGGCCAGCATTGCCGCTGCCGGTGACACGCCAAAAGTGACGCGGCCGAGGACGGCATGGACGAAGCGATCGATGGTGCGTCCGCTTGCCGGAAACGTCAGGGCGTCGGTGATTTCGCGGCGCACCTCCACCGGCATAGCGCGCGGCTCCGCGCGACGCTCCGGGTTGGCGCCGGTTGGTTGCGGCCCCGTGCTCGCGGACGTCAGCGCAACCGGACGGGGGACTGATTCGGGCATGGCCACGGCTCCTGCGCAGTTCGGCATCGAGAACTCATTGTGTTTCTGCGCCACACAAAAGTCCAATGACGCTTGTTGCGGTGCGTCACGCCGTTGTCGGCAGCGGCTGCAGCAGCCCCTCCATCTCCTGCTGGCCAAGCTCGAAGTACTCCTTCTGCAGGCGGCTGTCGCGCAGGGCGATGGTCATGCTCTTCAGGTTGTGCGGCCGCAGCACGTGGAGCGGTTTACGGCGATACACCTTGCCGTCGATCTCGATCGAGTCGCGGCCGGCGGCTTCGAGCACCCGGTTGATCAGCTGCGCCTGGCGCAGCACGCCCATCGCCGGCAGGTTCATCTGGATGTCGGTCACCAGCAGGTTCATGTCGATGCTGTTCAAGAGCACCATGAGCGGATTCTTGCCGTACACCTCGTCCAGTTCGGCGTGGTAGTCGCGATCGGTGAAGTCGACGGCGATGATCTCGTCCACCTCCGGATCCGCGAACAGGGTGCGCAACGGAATGTTGTCGATGTATCCGCCCTCGACGTAATAGTCGCCCTGCATGCGGATGGCAGCGAAGTACGGGATTGTCGTGATGCCCGCAAGAAACACGTCCATGAAACGGTCCAGCGCCGGCGCGTCGATCTGCGCGAGCAACTCGTTCGCGCTGAAATACTCGACTTGTCGCCGCGTCAGGTTGGACGCCACGATGTCCCAGCGCGCGGAGCCGAGCGCGCGCCCGAGTGTCTTGCGCCGCGCCGGGTCGTCGAGCAGCAGCGACTTGCGGCAGCGGTCCTTGTTCACCTTGAGGAGATGCGCGCCGTTGGGCAGCAGCGTCGGGCGCAAGCCGAGGAAGTTGGAGAAGACGTCGAGGGTGTCACCGAGACTCAAGCGCAAGGTCTTGGTGAGCACGGGCGGCAGTTCTTCCTGCGCCTCGTCCCACATCAGGCAATCGAGCACGATATTGTTGCCGGAACTGGTGGAGGTGAGGTGCACCACGGGCACCCCGTGGCGGCGCAGCCACACCAGCGCACCCTCGGTGTAGAAGCTGCGATAGCCGCCGCCCGCGGCGACGAATCCATATCGTTTCATGATTCTTCTCCCTGTGCGTCGCGCGCGGTTCGAGCACGGCGCAGACGCGACCGATTCGGGGTAAGATAACGCTCTCCCCGCATCAGTGGCATCGTCGGCACGGTCGGGGCAGATGTCAACAAGCTGCATGCGCTACGGGAGGAGAGCCCAGGCCGTTCGCGCATGGGATGACGCGAGCCACTCACGGCGCGACCTGCGCGCGGGTCGTGGTCGCGTGGCAACCGGGCTCACTACCGAATGGAGAGCAAGCATGCAAGTCAAAGGGAGCGTGGTCGTCATCACGGGTGGCGGAAGCGGCATCGGCGAGGTCGTCGCGAAGGAAATGGCCAAGGGCGGCGCGAAGGTCGTCCTCGGTGACATGAACCAGGAAGGTCTCGATCGCGTCGTGAGCGAGATCAAGGCCGCGGGTGGCGAGGCGATCGGGGTTGCCGGCAACGTCACCAAGGAAGAAGACGTCGCGGCGTTGATGGACGCGGCGATATCCACGTTCGGCGCCATCAACGTCGTGTTCGCCAATGCCGGGATCATCTCGGACGGTCTGGTGGTCAACACGGACAAGACCGGCAAGGTGAAGAGCGTGATGAGCCTCCAAGCCTTCAAGTCGGTCATCGAAGTCAACCTGGTCGGTGCCTTCCTGACGGTGCGCGAGAGCGTGCGGCGGATGGTCGACAACGGCTGCAAGGGCGTCGTCATCCTGACCTCCTCGATCAACCATACCGGACAGGTCGGTCAGATCAACTATTCGTCGACCAAGGCCTCTCTCGCTTTGTGGCCGAAGATTCTGGTCGGCGAACTCGCCATGAAAGGCATCAGTGGCATCCGCGTGGCGGCCATCGCTCCCGGATACACGGCCACCCCGATCCTGCTCGGGATGAACCAGGAGGCGCTCAACGCCATCCTCAAGGATGTGCATGTCGGGCGACTGGTGGAGCCAACGGAGATCGCGTCTGCGTTCCGCTTCATCGTCGAAAACGATGCCGTGGACGGAACCTTGATCGAAGTGACCGGCGGGGTCACCTACGGGGCACGGCAGCGCGCCAAGTAATGCCTCGCCGCGCGGCGCGTCGGGTTTGCTTCCGGCGCGTCGGGCGCGCGAATCCGCATCCTGATGATTCACGTCCAAACGCGGGATCGACGGCGTCAGCGCACGTCGTGGCGTTGCTTCGGCCCTGCATCGAGGGAGGATTGACTCATGGCGGTTAGAAAGATGAAAAGGGGGGCGGCCCTGGTCGGAGCGGGAATGACCTCGTTCGGCGCCTTTCCCGGCCTCAACACGCGCGACATGTTCGTCGACGCATTCCGCGAAATGCGGGCATCGGTCGACAAGGGATTCGACCCGAAGGACATCGATGCACTCGTCATCGGCAACTACAGCAGCACGATGTTCGAAGGGCAGAACTTCATGGGGCCCTTCGTCGCCGACTCGGTGGGCCTGACACCCATTCCCGCGACGCGCACCGAATGCGCGTGCGCGAGCAGCGGTCTCGCCTTCCGGCAGGCGCTGATGGCGATCGGCTCGGGCATGGCGGACGTGGTGCTGGTCGGCGGTCTGGAGAAGGAAAGCGACCTGCCCATCGCACGCGTGACGGACGTGCTCGCCACCGCGAGCGACAGCCTGTACGAGAACCCGGCGGGCTTCACCTTCCCGGGCCTTTACGCCACCCTGGCCACGGCGTACATGCATCAGTACGGCGCCACGCCGGACACCTTCATGCAGATCGCCATCAAGAACCACGAGAACGGCGCTCTCAACCCGAAGGCCCAGTTCGGCGCCCGCATCGCCGACATCATGGCGAGCAAGCAGAAGTCCGCGGCCAAGCGCGGCAAGCCGGTGCCGCAGTGGGAAAACGAAATGGCGTTCCTGAAGGACAATGCGGCCAATCCGCCGATCGCGTGGCCGATGCGCCTTTTCGACTGCTCGCCCGTCTCCGACGGCGCAGTCGCGCTGCTGCTGGTGGCCGACGAGATCGCATCGAAGTTCACGGACAAGCCGCTGCACGTCATCGGCTACGGTCAGGGCAGCGACGTCCCGACCTACCAGCGTGAAAGCCTGACGAGCATCAAGGCCACCAAGGTCGCCGCCGAACAGGCTTACGGTTCCGCCGGCGTCACGCCGAAGGACATCAAGGTGTGCGAAGTGCACGACTGCTTCACGATCGCCGAGCTGGTCGCCATCGAGGATCTCGGTTTCTTCAAGCCGGG
>JAEUMW010000080.1 GCA_016791345.1 Betaproteobacteria bacterium
CATCGCGAGCCCGATCAGCGCGCGGCGCAGCAACGGGTCGCCGAGCGCCTGCCGCGCGGCGGAGCCGGGATGCTCGATCAGCACGGTGAAGAGGCAGGCCGAGAGCATGAAGAAGCCGAGTCCCGCGGCTTCCATCAGGTATTCCGGCCAGTGGCCGCCGAGCGCGCGTTGTGCGAGAGACGAGAAGCGTGAGGCCGCAGGCGTCATCGAGGCGTGAGGCGGATGGCGGGAGGAGGAACCGGCAACGGCCTCCTCGGCGAACGTTGCCGAGGGGTTCCCGCCGCCCTCGATCCCCTCCGCCGTCTCGACCCTGCGTTGCATCCGCACGACTCCCTCTCCCACGATCACTCCTTCACTCCTTCACGCATTCACTGCTCTCCGCTCACGCCGCCGCCTTCTCCGCCGCCGCAGGTTGCCGCCAGTAGGCGGGTATGTCGTCGCGATAGCGGCGCTGGACGAGATTGGCGACGAGCCCGGTCCAGCCGGTCTGGTGCATGGCGCCGAGGCCGAGGCCGCTCTCGGCGTGGAAGTACTCGTTGAAAAGCAGCAGGTCGCGCCACGCCGGGTCGCTCTGGAACGGGCCGGGTGCGGGCAGCGCGGGAATGTGCCCGTCGGGATCGCGGCGGAAGATGTTCACAAGGCGGTCGGAGATGAGCTTTGCGATGTCGTTCAAGGTCAGTTCAATGCCGCCGAGGCAGGGCGCAGCGACCTTGAAGTCGTCGCCGAGGAAGCGGTGGTACTTCTCGATCGCCTGCACCAGCGTGTAGTTGGTCGGCATCCAGATCGGGCCGCGCCAGTTGGAGTTGCCACCGAAGAGCCCGCTGTTGGATTCACCCGGCACGTATTCGATCAGGGCGCGGCCGACGCCGTGCACGTGGCCGAGGTCCTGGCGCTCGGCATGCACGCGCGACACGCTGCGCACGCCGTACTCGGACAGGAACTCGCCTTCGCTCAGCACGTGCTGCAGCATGCGCTTGAGCTTGTCCGCGTCGACCAGCGCCAGCAGGTGCTCGCCGCGCCCGTTGGTCTTGGTCGGGCATTCGCTCACGTACACGCCGTCGAAGAGCCCGTAGCGGTGCGCATTCATCACCGCATGGAAGCGCGGCGATGCGGCGAGCAGGCGCTGGTCGACGATCTCCGCCGCGAAGAGCGGGATCAGCCCGACGAACGAGAACACGTCGATGCGCTGGGCGCTGCCGTCGGGCCCGACCACGACGTCCTTGAAGAAGCCGTCCTCCTCGTCCCACAGCGAAACGCCCATGCCGCTGCCGCCGGCGATGGTGTTGGCGATGCCGAGGAACTGCGTGTAGCACTGGATGGCGACGTCCTGATAATCCGAATCGGCTGCGGCCAGCTCCAAGCAGATGATCGTCATGTTGAGCGCGAACATCGCCATCCAGCCGGTGGCGTCCGCCTGCTTCAGGCTGTAGCCCGGCGGCAGCGGCTGCGAGCGGTCGTAGACCGAGATGTTGTCGAGGCCGAGGAACCCGCCTTCGAACACGTTGGCGCCGTCCGCGTCCTTGCGGTTCAGCCACCACGTGTAATTCATCAGCAGCTTGTGTGTCACCCGCTGCAGGAAGCCGACGTCGGGCGTGCCGCGCTGCACGCGCTCGGCGCGGAACACCTTGAGCGCAGCCATCGCCAGCACCGGCGGATTGACGTCGCCGAACGCCCATTCGTAGGCCGGGATCTGGCCGTTCGGGTGCAGGAAGTCCTCCTTCAGCAGGAGTTCGATCTGCTCCTTCGCGAAGTCGATGTCGACCAGCGCCAGCGCGGCGCAGTGGAAGGCGAGGTCCCACGCCGCGAACCAGGGGTACTCCCAGGTGTCGGGCATCGAGATCACGTGCGCGGCTTTCATGTGCCGCCAGCTGCGGTTGCGGCCGTGGCGGCGCGTGTCGGGTGGCGGCAGCGCGTCGCCGTCGAGCCAGCG
Source organism: Betaproteobacteria bacterium (assembly GCA_016791345.1). Lineage (NCBI taxonomy): Bacteria > Pseudomonadati > Pseudomonadota > Betaproteobacteria > Betaproteobacteria bacterium. The sequence continues at coordinate 1,931 of JAEUMW010000080.1, forward strand.
GGCGACGTCGTAGTGGAAGAACTGCTTGCTCCAGATCATGCCGGCGAGCGCCTG
>JAEUMW010000081.1 GCA_016791345.1 Betaproteobacteria bacterium
CCGAGCGCGCGGTCGTGCGCCTCCGGTGTCATGTCCGATACGCGCGCGCCACAGGCAAGCCAGGCGTCGCGCACCCGCGCCACGGCTTCTGCATCGTTGTCCGCAAGCGGTGTGAGGATCACGTTGCGGTCAGTGAAGAGCGTTGCGGAAGCGGCTGCCGCGCCGGTCTTCTCGCTGCCGGCGATGGGATGCGCGGGGACGAAGCGCGGCAGCACGGCGGCAAAATGCGCGCGTGCGTTCGCCACCACGTCGCGCTTGGTGCTGCCGGCGTCGGTGACCACGGCGTGCGGCGCCAGCACCGGCGCTATGGCTTCCATCACGGCGCCCATCTGCCCGACGGGCACGGCGAGCAGGACGAAATCCGCGCCCTGCACGCCACTCGCCGCATCGCGTGCAACCTCGTCGACGATGCCATGCGCGAGCGCGTCGGCTAGATTGGCGCGACCGCGGCCGATGCCGACCACCCGCCCGACCGCTCCTGCCTGCTTCAGCGCAGCGGCAAAGGACCCGCCGATCAGGCCGACGCCGATGACGGCGAGGCGTTCGATGCGCATCATCAACGCCCGAGCGCCTGCGCCAGCGCCGCCAGAAAGCGCGCGTTCTCCTCCGGCAGCCCGACCGACACGCGCAGGAAATCCGGCATGCCGTAGCTCGCGATCGGGCGCACGATCACGCCGAGGCGCAGCAGCCGGTCGTAGACACCCGCCGCGTCGGCGACGCGGAAGCTCACGAAGTTGCCATAGGACGGAATGAAGTCGAGGCGAAGCCCTTCGAGGCCGGCGACGATCTGCGCCATGCCCAGGCGGTTGCGCTCGCGGCTCGCGGCGACGAAGGCCTGATCGCCGAGCGCGGCCACTGCCGCCGCCTGCGCCACGCTGCTCACGTTGAACGGTTGCCGCACGCGATTCATGAGGTCCGCGACGAGGGGATGGGCGAGTCCGTACCCCACGCGCAATCCGGCAAGTCCGTGCGCCTTCGAGAAGGTGTGCGACACCACCAGATTGGGAAACTCGGCGAGCCACGCCGCGCTGTCCGTGCGCAGGTCATCCGGCAGGTACTCGACATACGCCTCGTCCAGCACCACCAGCACACGGCTCGGCACCGACTCCAGGAACGCGTGGACCTCGCGCGGCGACACGAAGGTGCCGGTCGGATTGTTCGGATTGGCGACGAACACGACGCGCACGTCGTCGGTGATCGCGCGCGCCATCGCCGGCAGGTCGTGACCGTAGTCGCGGGCGGGGACTTCGATGCCGCTGGCGCCGACCGCCTGGGTGACCAGCGGGTAGACGGCGAAGGCGTGCTGCGCGAAGACCGCCGCCGCGCCGGGCGCGAGGAAGGTGCGCGCCGCGAGTTCGAGCACGTCGTTCGAGCCATTGCCAAGGACGATGGTGCTCTCCGCGACGCCGTGGTGCGCGGCAAGCGCGCGCTTCAGTTCGAAGCCGTTGCCGTCCGGATAGCGCGCGACGTCCAGCAGGGCCGCCTGTGCCGCAGCGATCGCCAGCGGGCTCGCGCCGGCCGGGTTCTCGTTGGAGGCGAGCTTCACCGCGCCAGTGATGCCGAACTCACGCTCCAGTTCGGAAATCGGCTTGCCCGGCTGGTAGGGCGCGATGGCGTCCACGTAGGACGGTGCGAGGTCGCAGAGATCGGCGGCGATGGGCATGGTCAATAGACGGCGACGGGATAGGAGCCGAGCACCTTCAGGAACGCGGCGAGCGCCTGCAATTCCCCCAGCGCGCCGGCGACCGGCGGGTCCTCGCGGTGGCCTTCGAGGTCGACGAAGAATACGTATTCCCATAAGCCCGTGCGCGAGGGCCGCGATTCGAGCCGGGTCATGCTGACGCCGTGCCGCGCAAGCGGGGACAGCAGCGCGTGCACCGCACCCGGCCGGTTCGGCGCCGACATGACGAGCGAGGTCTTGTCGCGACCCGAGCCGGCCGCATCGTGCGTGCCGAGGACGAGGAAGCGCGTCGTGTTGTTGGGATCGTCCTCGATGTTGGACGCCAGCACGTCGAGGCCGTAAAGCTCCGCTGCGGCGCGGCTCGCGATCGCGGCTGCTCCCGGCTCGGCGGCAGCCAGCCGCGCCGCCTCGGCATTGCTCACCACCGCCACGCGCACGACGCCGGGGTGGTTCTGTTCGAGCCAGTCGTGACACTGCGCGAGACTCTGCGCGTGCGAATAGATGCGCAGCGGAGCATCGGCGCCCGTGCCCTTCGCCAGCAGATGGTGGTGCACGGGCAGCGCGATCTCCCCGCAGATCCTGAGCGGCGTGGCGAGCAGGAGATCGAGCGTGCGGCCGACGGCGCCTTCGGTGGAATTCTCGACCGGGACGACCCCGTACCCCGCCGAGCCCGCCTGCACCTTGCGGAACACTTCGTCGATGGAACCCGCCACCACCTTGCCGGTGCTCGCGCCGAAATGCTTGATCGCCGCCTCTTCGGAGAACGTCCCGCGCGGACCGAGAAAGGCGACGGCGAACGAGTCCTCGAGCGCGCGACACGCCGACATGATCTGTGTGAAGAGATTCGCCACCGCCGCCGCCGGCAGCGGCCCGCGATTCAAGGCCTGCAGCCGGCGGAGCACCTGCGCCTCGCGCTCCGGACGGTAGATGGCGCCGTTCTGCTTGAGCGTGCCGATCTCGTGCGCGATCTCCGCACGCGCGTTGGCAAGCCGCAGGATTTCCTCGTCGAGCGCGTCGATGCGATCGCGCAGTGTCTTGAGACGGTCGGTCATGGACGCGCCGCCGGCTTCAGCCGTGTCTTGACTCGAAGTCGCGCATGAAGTCGACCAGCGCCTGCACCCCGGCGAGCGGCATGGCGTTGTAGAGCGAAGCGCGCATGCCGCCGACGATGCGGTGACCCTTGAGGGCGATGAGCCCGCGCTGGCGCGACTCGTCGAGAAAGTCGCGGTCGAGCTTGGGATCGTGCAGGGTGAAGGGGACGTTCATGCGCGAGCGGTCCTCCCTGGCGACCGGGTTGCGATAGAAGCCGGAAGCGTCGATGCAATCGTACAGGAGCTTCGCCTTGGCGACGTTCTCGCGTTCGACGGCGGCGAGCCCGCCGCGCTGGAGGAGCCAGCGGAAGACCAGCCCCGCCACGTAGATCGGGAACGTGGCCGGCGTGTTGAACATCGAGCCGTGCTCCGCCTGCACGGCGTAGTCGAGTGTCGACGGCGTCATCGGCAGCGCGCGGCCGAGCAGATCGGCGCGCACGATGACGAGTGTGAGGCCCGCCGGGGCGATGTTCTTCTGCGCGCCGGCATAGATCAGCCCATAGCGCGCGACATTCAGCGGCCGCGAGAGGATGTTGGAGGACATGTCCGCCACCAGCGGCACCTCGCCCGTTTCCGGCGTCCACTGGAACTCGACGCCATGGACGGTTTCGTTCGGGCAGTAATGGGCGTAGGCGGCACCTGGATTGAGCTGCCAGTCGCGCTGCTTCGGCGCGAAGGTGAAGCCTTCCGCTTCGGAACTCGCCACCACGCTCACTTCGCACAGCTTGCGCGCCTCGCGGATGGCGCGCGAGGACCATTCGCCGGTGTTCACGTAGTCGGCGCCGGCGCGCCCGCCCAGCAGGTTCATCGGTACCGCGGCAAACTGCGTGGCGGCACCGCCCTGCAGGAACAGCACCTTGTGCGTCTCGGGGATGGCGAGCAGTTCGCGCAGGTCGCGCTCGGCCTGTTGGAACACGCCCGTGAACTCGGCGCCCCGGTGGCTCAACTCCATGATCGACGCGCCGCAGCCGTGCCAGTCGAGCAGTTCCTCCTGCACCTGCGTCAGCACTTCGGTCGGCAGCATCGCCGGTCCGGGACCGAAGTTGTACGCGCGCTCGGTCATGTCTCACCCCCATTCGCCGCGTCGGGTTCGCTGGCCGTCCCGGCCACGCCCTCGGGCGCGACCGCGTCCGTGTCGTCGTCGCTTTCGACCACCCGCTGCAAGCCGGCCAAGGTCTCGCCGCTGTCGAGATTGATGAGCGTGACACCCTGCGTGGCGCGGCTCATCTGGCGGATCTCGGCCACCCGCGTGCGGATCAGCACTCCGCCGGTGGTGATCAGCATCACCTCGTCCTCCGGGCGCACCAGCGAGGCCGCCACCACGGCGCCGTTGCGCTCGCTCGTCTGGATCGCGATCATGCCCTGCGTGCCGCGCCCGTGGCGCGTGTATTCGGCGACCGGGGTGCGCTTGCCGTAGCCGTTCTCGGTCGCCGTCAGCACCGACTGGGTCTCGTCCTCCACCACCAGGAGCGAGATCACCTGCTGTCCGGCCGCGAGGCGCATGCCGCGCACGCCGCGCGCGTTGCGTCCCATCGGCCGCACGTCCTCCTCGGAGAAGCGCACCGCCTTGCCGGCGTTGGAGAAAAGCATGATGTCGTGCTCGCCGTCGGTGAGCTCGACGCCGATCAGGTAGTCACCCTCGTCGAGATCGACCGCGAAGATGCCGGCACTGCGCGGCCGCGAGAAATCGGAGAGCGGCGTCTTCTTGACGGTGCCGTTGGCGGTCGCCATGAAGACGAAGTGGTCGTCGTCGAAGACCTTCACCGGCAGAATGGCGTTGATCTTCTCGCCGTCCTGCAGCGGCACCAGATTCACGATCGGCTTGCCGCGGCTCGTGCGCGTGCCTTGCGGCACCGCGTACACCTTGATCCAGTAGAGCCGCCCGAGGCTCGAGAAGCACAGGATGTAGTCGTGCGTGTTGGCGATGAAGAGGTTGTCGATGAAATCGTCTTCCTTCGTCGCCGTTGCCTGCTTGCCGCGCCCGCCGCGCTTCTGCGCGCGGTAGTCGGCGAGCGGCTGCGACTTGATGTAGCCGCCGTGGGAGAGCGTCACCACCACGTCTGCCGGCGCAATCAGATCCTCCAGCGACAGTTCCTGGGCGTCGACGATGATTTCGCTGCGCCGCGCGTCACCGTACTGATCGCGGATGTGACCCAGCTCCTCGACGATGATGCGCGTGATGCGCTCAGGCTTCGCCAGCACGTCGAGCAGGTCGGCGATCTGATCCATCACTTCGCGGTACTCGGCGCGGATCTTGTCCTGCTCGAGCCCGGTCAGGCGCTGCAGCTGCATCTCGAGGATGCGCTGCGCCTGTGCCTCCGACAGGCGATAACCCTCGGCCGTCAGGCCGAACTGGCGACCGAGCCCCTCGGGGCGTGACAGGTCGGCGTCCGCACGCGCGAGCATCTCCTCCACCAGCGTCGAGCGCCAGACCCGCCCCATCAGCTGCTGCTTCGCCTCGGCCGGGGACGGCGCCGCCTTGATGAGCGCGATGACCTCGTCCACGTTCGACAACGCCACCGCCAGGCCTTCGAGGATGTGCCCGCGCTCGCGCGCCTTGCGCAGCTCGTACACGGTGCGCCGCGTGATGACCTCGCGGCGGTGGCGCAGGAACGCTTCCAGGACCTGCTTCAGATTGAGCTGGCGCGGCTGGCCGTCGACCAGCGCCACCATGTTGATGCCGAAGCTGTCCTGCATCTGCGTTTCTTTGTACAGATTGTTGAGGACGACTTCGGGCACCTCGCCGCGCTTGAGTTCGATCACTGCCCGCATGCCCGACTTGTCGGACTCGTCGCGGATGTCGGAGATGCCTTCCAGACGCTTGTCGCGCACCAGCTCGCCGATGCGGATGAGCAGGTTGGCCTTGTTCACCTGATACGGCAGCTCGTCGATGATGATCGCCTGCCGCGCGCCCTTCTCCATGTCCTCGACGTGCGTGCGGGCGCGGATGACGACACGCCCGCGGCCGGTGCGATAGCCTTCGACGATGCCCTGCGTACCGTAGATGATGGCGGCCGTGGGGAAATCCGGCGCCGGGATGTACTGCATCAGCTCGTCGACGGAGAGCTCCGCGTTCTCCAGCAGGGCAAGGCAGCCGGCGATGACCTCGCCGAGGTTGTGCGGCGGCACGTTGGTCGCCATGCCGACGGCGATGCCGGTGGAGCCGTTGACGAGCAGGTTCGGAATGCGGCTCGGCAGGACCGTCGGCTCCTGCTCCTTGCCGTCGTAGTTGGGCTGGAAGTCGACCGTTTCGCGCTCGATGTCGGCGAGAAGCTCGCCGGCAATCCGCGCCAGCCGGCACTCGGTGTAGCGCATCGCCGCGGCGTTGTCGCCGTCGATGGAGCCGAAGTTGCCCTGGCCGTCGATCAGCGGATAGCGCAAGGTGAAGCCCTGCGCCATGCGCACCAGCGTGTCGTAGATCGCGTTGTCGCCGTGCGGATGGAACTTGCCCATGACATCGCCGACGATGCGTGCACACTTCACGTAGGGCCGGTTCCAGACGTTGTTCGCCTCGTGCATGGCGAAGAGCACGCGCCGGTGCACCGGCTTGAGACCGTCGCGAACATCCGGCAGGGCACGCCCGACAATGACGCTCATGGCGTAGTCGAGGTAGGAGCGCCGCATCTCCTCCTCGAGGCTGATCGGAACGGTTTCCTTGGCGAACGTTTCCATCCGGATGATGAGGTAAGTGACTGAAGAGCCGACGCGTTTGAGCTTCCCGGGCGATTGCCCGCAGGCCCCGTGGCGACCCCTGACAAAAACGTAAATTGTAGCATCCGGCACCCGCCGGGGATCATGCGCGGGGAGCGTTTATGCCGCCCGAATCGGGTGTTGCACAGACGCAACAACCCGGCAGAATCCGCAAACCGGCAAAAACTTTTGTGCTAGCATGCCTCGGGTATTCAGGGTTCCAGCGCCGCCCCGTTGCGGGGTGCAGCGCGAAAAGATCCAGCAGTATCCAAATCAATAAGCGAAGGGGTGATCTTATGAACTTTGCAGCCAAGGCCGTTCTCACGGGTTTCGCGGCGTCGATGGCGCTGTCGACCGTCCCGGCGATGGCCCAGACACCACGCCCGGAGGTATACACATCCGACTCCGCGGGGCAGGTGGTGAAGGATCCGTTTGATCTTTGCTGGCGGACCGGCTATTGGACGCCGGCCGGTGCAGCAGCCGACAAGGAGTGGGGTTGCAAGTGCGACAAGGATCTCATCGCGAAAGAGATCTGCGAGCCGCCACCGCCCCCGCCGCCGCCCGCTCCGCCGCCCCCGGTCGAGCCGGCACCGGTCAAGCTGTTGCCGAAGAAGATCGATTTCTCGGCCGATGCGCTGTTCGACTTCGACAAGTACGTGCTGAAGCCGAAGGGCACCGAGATGCTCGACGAACTCGTGTCGACGCTTTCCGGCGCAACCTACGACAGCATCGGCGCCGTCGGCTTCACCGATCCGATCGGCACGGTGGCATACAACCAGAAGCTGTCGGAGCGGCGTGCGAACGCGGTCAAGACCTATCTCACCGGCAAGGGTATCCCGGCGGAGAAGATCAAGTCCGAAGGACGCGGCAAGAACGATCTCAAGATCACGATCGCCGAGTGCCGTTCGCAAGGTCACAAGGTCCGCAAGGCGCTGATCGAGTGCCTGCAGCCGAACCGTCGAGTCGAGGTATCGGTGACCGGCACCAAGCCACAATAAGTCCGGCAACCGTCGTATCATCAAAGCCCTGCGCAAGCAGGGCTTTTTTGTTGCCCGCTCGCCACCTCCGCATCCGATCATCGTGAGCGCGACAGCCGCCCCCGTCACCGCCATCGAAGCACGCTGGGTATTGCCCGTCGAGCCGGCAGGGTGCGTGTTGCCCGAGCACACCGTGCTCGTCTCCGAGGGCGTGATCCGCGACATCCTGCCGACTGCCGCGGCGAGAACACAGATGCCGGCAGCGGAACGGATCGCGTTGGCGGACCATCTGTTGCTGCCCGGCCTCGTCAACCTGCACACCCACGCGGCGATGACGCTGATGCGCGGGCTTGCCGACGATCTGCCGCTGATGGAGTGGCTGACGGCGCACATCTGGCCGGCCGAGCGCGCGCACGCGTCGGAGTCGTTCGTCGAGGACGGCACGCTGATCGCGTGTGCGGAGATGCTCCGCGGCGGCGTGACCTGCTTCAACGACATGTATTTCTACCCGGAAGCGGCGGCGCGCGCGGCTCTTCAGGCCGGCATGCGTGCGGCGCTCGGCATGATCGTCATCGACTTTCCGACCGCGTATGCGTCCGACCCGCAGGACTATCTCGCCAAGGGGCTCGCGACGCGCGATGCGTTCAGGCACGAACCGCTGCTCACCTTCTGCATGGCGCCGCACGCGCCGTACACCGTGGCCGACCGCAGTCTGGCGCAGGTGCTCACGCTGTCCGAGCAGCTGGCGGTGCCGATTCACCTGCATTTGCACGAAACCGAAGGCGAAATCGCGCAGGATCAGGCGAAACACGGCGTGCGCCCGCTCGCGCGCCTGCACGCGCTCGGCATGCTGAGCCCGAACCTGATCGCCGTGCACGCCATCCACCTGCAGGGATCGGAGATCGAGCTCCTGGCCGCGCACGGCTGTCACGTCGCCCACTGTCCGTCGTCCAACCTCAAGCTCGCGAGCGGCTTCGCACCGGTGGCGGAGTATCTCGACGCCGGCATCAACGTCGGGCTCGGCACTGACGGTGCCGCCAGCAACAATCGGCTCGACCTCATGCAGGAGATGCGGCTCGCTGCGCTGCTCGGCAAAGCCGTGCGTGGACGCGCCGACGCACTGCCCGCGCACGCCGCCGTGCGCATGGCCACGCTGGCAGGAGCGACCGCGCTCGGGCTCGAGCGGCGGGTGGGCTCGATCGTGGCCGGCAAGGAAGCCGACCTTACGGCGGTGAACCTCGCCACCCTGCCGATGTCGCCGTGCTTCGATCCGGTGTCGCACTTGGTCTACTGCGCCGGCCGCCAGGACGTGACCGACGTCTGGATCGCCGGGCGCCGCGTCCTGCAGGCCGGCCACCTCACCACCCTCAACGAACAGGAGCTGCTCGCCCGCGCGCTGCGCTGGCAGGAGCGGCTGCAGGGATAAACCATGTCGAACGTCGATCCGGCCGAGATCCAGAAATTCAGCGCCCTCGCCCACCGGTGGTGGGACCCGAAGAGCGAATTCCGCCCGCTCCACGAAATGAATCCCGTGCGCACCGATTACATCGACAGCCGCGCCGGACTCGCCGGGAAGACCGTGCTCGACGTCGGCTGCGGCGGCGGGATCCTGTGCGAAGGGATGGCGGCGCGTGGTGCCACCGTCACCGGCATCGACCTCGCCGACAAGCCGCTCAAGGTCGCCCAGCTGCACCTGTACGAAAGCGGGCACAAGGTCGAATACCTGAAGATCAGCGCAGAGGACATGGCGCGCGAACGCCCGCACGCGTTCGACGTCGTCACCTGCTGCGAGATGCTGGAGCACGTGCCCGACCCCGCGAGGACGGTGCGCGCGTGCCGCGACGCGCTCAAACCGGGCGGTCACGCCTTCTTCGCGACGCTGAACCGCAATGCGAAGTCGTTCCTGCTGGCGATCGTCGGCGCCGAGTACGTGCTGCGGCTGCTGCCGCGCGGCACGCACGAGTACGCCAAGTTCATCAGGCCGTCCGAACTCGCCGGCTTCTGCCGCGAAGCCGGCCTCGCCGTGGCGGACATCACCGGCATGACCTACAACCCGCTCACCCAAACCTTCGCGCTCGGGCGTGATACCGACGTCAACTACCTCCTGCACGCCATCGCACCATGATCCGCGCGGTACTGTTCGATCTCGACGGCACCCTTGCCGATACCGCACCCGATCTCGCCCGCGCCCTCAACCTGCAGCGCACCGTTCGCGGGCTGCTGCCGCTGCCGGTGAGTTACCTGCGCCGTTATGCCTCAATGGGCGCGCGCGGACTCATCCGCGCCGGCTTCGATCTCGATCCCGCCGACGATCGATTCCACGCGCTGTGCGATGAGTTCCACGAGCTCTATGCACTCGACGTGTGCCGCGAAACGCGGCTTTTTCCGGGGATGGAACGAGTTCTCGACTGGCTCGAGGCGCACGGACTGGCGTGGGGCATCGTCACCAACAAGATCGAACGCTATACCCTGCCGCTCGTGAAAGCGCTCGGCCTCGACGCGAGAGCGCGCACTGTGGTGAGCGGTGACACGACACCCCGCGCGAAGCCGCATGCCGAGCCGCTGCTCTTTGCCTGCGGCCGCTGCGGTATCACACCGTCCGACTGCCTCTACGTCGGCGATGACGAGCGCGATGTGCAGGCGGCGCACGCCGCCGGCATGCGCGTCGCCGTTGCCCGTTACGGCTACCTGGGCTCCGAGCGTCCGCCGGAGACGTGGGGTGCGGACGCGCTGATCGACGCGCCGACGGACCTGCTTCCCTATCTTTCAGGACTGCGCCCCGCCGCGTGACCTCGCCGCCCCGGCACGACCTCTTCGGCCGCGTCGCCCCCGCGCTCTTCGTGCTTCTCTGGAGCACCGGCTTCATCGGCTCCAAGCTCGGCCTGCCGTACGCGGAACCGCTGACGTTTCTGCTGCTGCGCTTCGCCTTCGTGCTGCTCCTTCTGGTGCCGGCGGCAATCGTGCTGCGCTCGCGCTGGCCGGCGACTCCGGTGCAGGCCGGTCACCTCGCGGTGGCCGGGGTGTTGCTGCACGGCGGCTATCTCGGCGGCGTGTTCAGTGCGATCTATCACGGCATGCCGGCCGGCATCGTGTCGCTCATCGTCGGCGTGCAGCCACTGTTGACGGCAGCCGCCGCCGGCACCTTTCTCGGTGAACGGGTAACGCCGCAGCAATGGCTGGGCCTCGGACTCGGGCTCGTCGGTGTGGCCTTGACCGTCTCCGACAAGACCGCCTGGGCGACACCGACGCCGGCGGGCGCAGCAGCGGCAGCCCTGGCGCTGCTGTCGATCACCGCCGGCACGCTGTACCAGAAGCGCCACGGCGCGGCCGCCGGGCTCGCCCCGAGCTCCGTCATCCAGTTCGCCGCAGCCGGCGTGGTGCTGTTGCCACTCGCGCTGCTCACCGAGCGCATGGAAGTGCGCTGGACGGCGCAGTTCATATTCGCCCTCGGCTGGCTCGTGCTGGTGCTCTCGCTCGGCGCCATCTCGCTGCTCTATCTGCTGCTGCGGTGGGGTGAAGCCGCGCGCGTAACCACCCTCTTCTACGCCACGCCGCCGACGACCGCGGTGATGGCCTGGTATCTGTTCGGGGAGCGGCTCGGTGCCCTGGCATGGGCCGGCATGGCGCTCGTTGCGGCCGCCATCTGGCTTGCGATGCGGCGCTAGAGCGTCGTCTCGACAGGGTAACGGTCGGGGCGTACACTCCGACCTCCGCATCACGCTTGAACATCATCCGCCTCGAGAATTCCTGTGGTCCGGTGACAAGCGACGGGCAGGTCGAGAACAAATCCCCAAGGGCAAGCAGAGAGAGGAGCATTCCATGGCTGAAAGAGACGTAGTGGTGCTGAGCGCCGTGCGCACGGCAATCGGCGATTATGGCGGCGGTCTGAAGGATGTTCCGCTGGTCGACTTCGCAGGTGCGGTGGTCAAGGAAGCGATGGCGCGCTCCAAGGCCGATCCCAAGGACATCGGCCAGTGCGTCATCGGCAGCGCGATCCACGGCGAGGCGCGTGACATCTACGTTTCGCGGGTGGCGTGCATCAAGGGCGGACTGCCGCAGGAGACGATGGCCTTTACCCTGAACCGGCTGTGTGGCAGCGGCTTGCAGGCGATCGTCTGCGCGTCGCAGTCGATCCTTCTGGGCGATACCGATGCGGCGGTCGCGGGCGGCGCCGAGTCCATGACCCGCGCCGGCTACGTGCTGCCGACCGCGCGCTGGGGTCAGCGCATGAACGACGGCAAGATCATCGACATGATGGTGGGCGCGCTCACGGACCCCTTCGACACAGTGCACATGGGCGTCACGGCGGAAGCGATCGCAAAGAAATGGGGCATCACGCGGGGCGATCAGGATGCGCTGGCGGTCGAGAGCCACAAGCGCGCCATCGCTGCGATCCAGGCGGGCCGCTTCAAGGAGCAGATCCTCCCGATCGAGGTCAAGACCCGCAAGGGGCCAGTGCCCTTCGACACCGACGAGCACCCGCGGGCGGACGCAAGCCTGGAAGGCATGGCGAAGCTCAAGACCGTCTTCGACAAGGAAGGCTCGGTCACGGCCGGCAACGCTTCGGGCATCAACGACGGCGCGGCCGTCCTGGTGATGATGGAAGCCGACGCTGCCGCCAAGAAGGGACTCAAGCCGATGGCACGGCTGGTCGCCTACGGCCACTCCGGCGTCGATCCCAAGATCATGGGCATCGGTCCGGTACCGGCCGTAAAGTCGGTGCTGGCGCGTGCCGGACTCAAGGTCTCCGACATGGACGTCATCGAATCGAACGAGGCGTTCGCGGCACAGGCATGCGCAGTCGCCAAGGAGCTTGACTTCGACCCCGCCAAGACCAACATCAATGGCGGCGCCGTGGCGCTCGGCCATCCTATCGGTGCGACCGGTGCGATTCTTTCCGTGAAGTGCATCTACGAGCTGCACCGTTCGGGCGGTCGCTATGGTCTCGTCACCATGTGCATCGGCGGCGGACAGGGAATCGCTGCGATCTACGAGCGGCTGTAACCCACTGCACTGGTTGAATGTTCGGCCCGACGCCCTGGCGTCGGGCTTTTTCTTTTTGCGGTGCCGCGAAAGTGCCTCTTGACATCCTCATCGAACGCACTAAAATGCGTCATGTTGCGTTGCAGCAAAACCACCCGCCGCCGCGACGCCGCAGCCGAGGTAGCCAAGAGCACCTTGCCCGACACCCGACCTGAAGGAGTTTTGCCATGCCTGCTTTCCCCGAGAAGTTTGCCGATGTCAACAAAGCCGCTGTCGACGCCGCCCTCGGCTACAGCACCATCGTCCTCGACAGCGCGGAGAAGCTGCTCGACCTCAACATGAAGGCTGCACGCAGCTTCCTGGCGGATAACGCGAAAAGCGCCAAGGCGCTCACTGAGGCCAAGGATGCGCAGGAATTCGCCGCCCTTCAGCAGTCGCTGACGCAGCCCGCGATGGAAAAGGCCGTGGCCTACTCGCGCGCCCTGTATGAACTGTCGGCCGAGACCCAGGCGGAACTGCAGAAGTTCGTCGAAGTGCACGTGGCCGAAGCCAAGAAGTCGGCGAGCGATGTGATGGAGAACCTCGTGAAGGCCGCGCCGATCGGCTCTGAGGCGGTCCAGGCCGCGGTGAAGTCGGCGATGACCGCCGCCAACAACGCCTACGAGAACATCACCAAGGCCGCCAAGCAGGTTGCTGACATCACCGAAGCCGGTGTCGCCAGCGCCGTGACCGCAACCAAGAAGAAAGTTTCGTAAGCCGCACAAACCGGTTTCCCCTGCACCAAGCCCCCGGATTGTTCCGGGGGCTTTTTCGTTGGCCAGACGAAACCGCCATCGCGACCACGTGCTCCAACGGGGAACTCAGCTGCTCCCGGAGACCGCCATGGACGCAGAAATCTTCAACGCAAGCATCCGCAAGTTCCTGAAGACTGTGGGCGTCAAGTCTCAGATCGAGATCGAACGCGCCGTGGCCGCCGCCCTCGCCGCGCAGACCATCACCGACGGCACAGCGTTGCCGGTCACGATGAACCTGACGATTCCGGCACTCGGACTCGACATCGAATTCCCAGGGACGATCGAACTCGGCTAGCCGTTCTCTCCTCCGAACCTCAGAGCCATACCATCAGACCGGTCTCGAACGGATGCGTGAGCTGCGCATGATGCGGATAGACGCGCACCTGGTATTCGAGCCTGCCGCACAGCTCCGGCGTGATCTCCAGCCCGAAGATATGTTCGCCCTGCTCGGTGGTGACGCCGACAAACTCGAACGCGTGGCGCTGGTATTCCTTCAGCTTGTCGCGCTTGCGCTGCCGGCCGATCAGCATCTCGACGCGAACATCGTCGGGCGCCAGCCCGTTTAGCTGCACGGCCACTTCGCAGCGCATGGCCTCGCCGTAGCGGATGGCGCGGGCTCCGGTGTCGAGCCGGCGAACCCGGACGCCGTCCCAGAACGTGCGGACCTTGCGCTTCCAGTCCGCCAGTTGTCGCGCCAGCGCGAAATCGCTCTCGATGATGCGTCGGCACTGCTTGCTCGCCGACAGGTAAAACTTCGAGACGTACTCTCCCACCATGCGGGTGCCATTGAAGCGCGGCATGAGTGTGGCCATCGAGTGCTTCGCCATCTTGATCCAGCCCGGCGAGAAGCCGAGGGCGTTGCGCTCGTAGTAAAGCGGGATGACCTTATCCTGCAGGAGCTCGTACAGGGTGCGCGCCTCTTCGCGGTTGCGTCGATGCTCGTCGAGCAGCGGCGATGCGGGCTTGATGGCCCAGCCGTTCTTTCCGTCGTAACCCTCCTCCCACCAGCCGTCGAGCACCGAGAGGTTGAGGGCACCGTTGATGCCGGCCTTCATGCCCGACGTGCCCGAGGCTTCGAGCGGATAGATCGGATTGTTGAGCCAGACGTCGACACCGGAAACGAGCCGGCGGGCAAGGCGCAGGTCGTAATCCTCGACCAACAGCAAGCGCCCTTCGAATTCCGGCATGCGTCCGATCTCGGCGATGCGGCGGATGAGGTCCTGCCCCGGCACATCGGCGGGATGTGCCTTGCCGGCGAAAAGAACGAGCACCGGGCGGTCGGCGTCGAGCATGACCTGCCGCAGCCAGCCGAGATCTTCGAAGAGCAGCGTCGCTCGCTTGTAGGTGGCGAAGCGGCGGGCGAAGCCGAGCGTGAGGACGTTCGTGTTGCTCGGATCGGCAAACCGCAGCATGCGCTCCAGGTGCGCTTCGCTGCCGTTGTTGCGGAAATGCTGCGTGGTGACGCGCTGCCGGACCAGGATCAGCATCTGCGCCTTCAGCGATTGACGCACGCTCCAGAACACGTGGTCCGGAATGCTGTTGATCGCTTCCCAGAACGGCTCGTTGCGCAGGCGGTGCGTCCATTCGAACCCGAGGTAACGGTCGAATACTTCCTGCCATTCCTGTGTGAGAAAACTCGGCACGTGCACGCCGTTGGTGACGTGGTCGACCGGGTTCTCTTCCGACTCGATCTGCGGCCAGAGCGAGGAGAGCATCTTCGCGCTGAGCTCGCCGTGTATGCGAGATACGCCGTTGTGGTAGCGCGAGCCGCGAATCGCGAGCGTGGTCATGTTGAAGTCGTGACCGGTCGGGTTGCGGCCGAGCGCGAGAAACTCGTCGCGTGATGCCTTCAGGTCCCCGTAGAAGGACTCGAAGTAGCGCATCATCATGTCGTCCGAGAAGTGATCGTGACCGGCCGGCACCGCGGTGTGCGTGGTGAAGACGGTGTTCGCGGCGACCGTCTCGAGCGCGGCGGCGAAATCGGCGCCGTGCGCGGCGACTTCGCCGCGCATCCGCTCCAAGATGAGAAACGCGGCGTGCCCTTCGTTGATGTGCCAGACGGTGGGCTTGATGCCGAGCGCCCCGAGCGCCCGCACACCGCCGATGCCGAGGATGATCTCCTGCTCGATGCGCATGGTGCGGTCGCCGCCGTACAGGCGGTGGGCGATGTCACGGTCGTGCGGCGCGTTCTCGTCGAGATCGGTGTCCAGCAGATAGAGGAAGACATGTCCGCAGCGCGCCTTCCACACCTTGCAGGCAACGCGGCGCCCCGGCAGTTCGACCTCGATGCGCACCTCGGAGCCGTCCGCACGCAGCACCGGTGCCACGGGCATGTCGTCGAAATCGGAGTCGAAGTACGTCGCGTGCTGATTGCCTTCGAGGTCGATGGTTTGCGTGAAGTAGCCCTGCTTGTAGAGCAGCCCCACGGCGACGAAGGGAAGCGCCATGTCGCTTGCCGCCTTGCAGTGGTCGCCGGCGAGAATCCCGAGACCGCCGGAATAGATCGGAAAGCTCTCGTGCAGGCCGAACTCGGCGCAGAAGTAGGCGACGAGGTCGCCCTGCTGCAGCCATTCGGAACCGTTCTGACGCAGCGGCTCGTCGTGGTAGGTGTCGTAGTTGGACAGTACGCGGTTGAAGTTCGCGAGGTAGACGGGGTCGTCTGCTGCGTCGCGCAAGCGGCGCTCGTCGACGCGCTTGAGGAATGCTTTCGGGTTGTGACCGACGGCGTCCCAGAGGCTCGGGTGCAGGCGGGCGAAGAGTGTGCGCGTCGGTCGGTCCCAGCTGTACCAAAGATTGTTGGCAAGCTCGTTCAACCGCGCCAGACGTGCCGGCAACTCCGGCTGAACTTCGAGGACATACTGCGTTCCGCGCATGATTTCTCCCTTCGTGGACAGACTGGACGGTGCCGTCGGCGGCGCCGAACCGTATCGAAAGCGCTGCGGTGAGAGCACGGGGCGTGCCCCCGCAGTGCATCAGAGTCGTAGCATGTGTTCCCGATAGTAGCGCAGCTCGGCGATCGACTCGTAGATGTCGGCGAGCGCCTCGTGCTTGCCCTGCTTGGCGAAGCCCGACGCGAGCGCCGGCTTCCAGCGGCGGGCGAGCTCCTTGAGCGTGCTGACGTCGAGATTGCGGTAGTGAAAGTAGGCTTCCAGCACCGGCATGTAGCGCGCGAGGAAGCGGCGATCCTGGCAGACGGAGTTCCCGCACATGGGCGAGGCACCCTTCGGCACGTGCGTCGTCAGAAACGCCAGCACGCGCGCTTCGGCTTCGGCTTCTCCGATGTCGGACTGTCGCACGCGCTCGACGAGGCCGCTCCGCGCGTGTGTGGAGCGATTCCAGGCGTCCATCGCATCGAGCACCGCAGCGTCCTGATGCACGGCAAGCACCGGCCCTTCGGCCACGACCTCGAGCGCGATGTTGGTGACCACCACGGCGATCTCGATGATGCGGTCGCGGTCGGGAACGAGCCCGCTCATCTCGAGATCGATCCAGATGAGGGCATTGGCGTCCTGTGCCATAATTTTCCCGGGAATCTTGACGGTCGCTATTCTGTCATAGCTCCCGCCTTCATCACCGCTCGCATTCCATGAACACCTTCACTGCCGTGTTCCTGGCGGCTCTCGTGGTGTCCGCCGGGCTTCGTCTCTGGCTCGGCAGCCGCCACATCCGTCACGTCGAAACGCACCGCAACCGTGTGCCGGAGGGTTTTGCCGACCAGATCACCCTCGCCGCCCACGACAAGGCGGCTCGCTACACCGAGGCAAAGACCCGCCTGCATCTCACGCGCGTCGCCGTCGACGCGCTCGTCCTCCTCGCGCTCACCCTGGGTGGCGTTCTGAACTGGCTGGACGTCGCCTGGCAGTCCCTGCTCGGCCCGGGACTGTGGTCGGGACTCGCCCTCATCGGCAGCGTGGTCGTGATCCTGTCGGTGATCGACCTGCCACTCGGCTGGTACCGCACGTTCCGCATCGAGTCGCGCTTCGGGTTCAATCAGATGACCCTCGCACTCTTCGCCAGCGACCTCGCCAAGCAGGCGCTGGTCGGGGCGGTGGTCGGCGCCCCGCTGGTGCTGGCAGTGCTCTGGCTCATGCAGGAGATGGGCAGCAACTGGTGGTTGTACGTCTGGCTGCTGTGGGTCGCGTTCAGCATCGTCATGCTCGTCGTCTACCCGACGTACATCGCGCCGCTTTTCAACAAGTTCTCGCCGATGCAGGAGGGCGACCTCAAGCATCGCATCGAGGCGCTGCTCGTGAAATGCGGCTTTCGCTCGCAGGGACTGTTCGTCATGGACGGCTCCAGGCGCAGCAGCCATGGCAACGCGTATTTCACCGGCTTCGGTCGCGCCAAGCGCATCGTCTTCTTCGACACACTGCTCTCGCGCCTCGATCCACCCGAGATCGAAGCGGTGCTCGCGCATGAGCTCGGACACTTCAGGCTGCACCACGTGACGAAGCGGATGCTGCTCACCTTCGCCGTCAGTCTCGTCTTCCTCTGGGTGCTCGGCCGACTCATGAACGAACCCTGGTTCTATCAGGGACTGGGCGTGTCGACACCTTCCACCGCCATGGCGCTGCTGCTCTTTTTCCTGGTCGCCCCGGTATTCACGTTCCTGCTGCAGCCGATCATGAGCGTGTATTCGCGCAAGCACGAATTCGAGGCCGATGCCTACGCCGCACAACACGCCTGCGCCACCGATCTCGTACACGCGCTCGTCAAGCTCTACAAGGACAACGCCTCCACATTGACGCCGGATCCCCTGCACTCCGCGTTCTACGATTCGCATCCGCCGGCCGCGCAGCGCATCGCGCGCCTGCAGCAATTGGCCCCCGCGTGACGGCAGCGCGGTGCCGTGCGATGAAGCGGCAGATCCTGCTCGGCGCGATGCTTGCCGTTGTCCCCGTCGTCGCGCTCGCCGGTCCCTTCCCGCAGGGCGATGCGCAGAAAGGCGAGAAGCTGGTACGGGAGGGCCGCTGCAACACCTGCCACGTCAAGCTCGTCGGCGGTGACGGCACCGCCATCTACACACGAGCGGAGCGCAAGGTGAAAACCTCGGCGGGCTTGCTTTCGCAGGTGCGCACGTGCAACACCATGCTCGGCACCAACTGGTTTCCCGAGGATGAGGAAAACGTCGCGGCGTATCTGAATCAGACGTACTACAAGTTCAAGTAGAGCCTGGAGGTGGACGATGGATGCCCAGGTGTGTGACCTCACCGCGCGCAAGTGCAAACCCTGTGAAGGGGGTGTGCCGAAACTCCCGGATGACGAGATCCAGGCGCTGCTCGCGCAGCTGGACGATTGGTCGTATCGCGAGGGCGCGCTAGTCAAGGCGTACGCGTTTCGCAACTACCATGAAACGATGGCGTTCGTGAATGCGACGGCATGGATCTCCCATCGCGAGGATCACCATCCCGATCTTGCCGTCGGTTACAACCGCTGCGAGGTTCGCTACTGGACGCACGCCATCGGCGGGCTCTCGGAGAACGACTTCATCTGCGCCGCCAAGATCGACGCATTGTTCAGCCTGTGAATCCGCTCTGAGCGCGTGCAACGGGGCGCCTCACAGAAGCCCGGCGCGGTCCCCGAATCCGGCCTCGTCATTGCCGCGCACGGCCGTCACTTCACCGTCGAGGTCGGCGACGGAGAAGTTCTCACGTGCACGACGCGCGGCAAGCGCGGAAACGTGGCCTGCGGCGACCGTGTCACCGTGGTGCGCACGTCGGCCGACCAGGCGGTGATCGAAGCGGTTCAGCCGCGCGCCTCCGTGCTGTTTCGTTCCGATGCGTATCGGCAAAAGCTACTGGCCGCGAACGTGACGCAAGTCGTCGTCGTCGTCGCGCCCTGGCCCGCCTTCTCGCACGACCTGCTGGTGTGCTGTCTGGCGGGAGCCGAGCACGCCGGGGCGAAGAGCCTCGTCGTCCTCAACAAGATCGATCTGCCGCAGGCGGCCGCAGCGCGCAGTCAGCTCGACGGCTATCCGGCGATCGGCTATGACGTACTGCCGCTCGCCGCCAGGCAGGACGTTTCCCCGCTGCTGCCTCGGCTTCAAGGCCACACCAGCGTGCTCGTCGGCGAATCGGGCATGGGCAAATCGACCATCGTCAACCGCATCGTCCCGGAC